>CAYGXB010000693.1:0-1502 GCA_964353605.1 uncultured Bacteriovoracaceae bacterium | reverse complement strand
CCCGGCATGCCCGACGATGAATGTCACTTTCGGAAACGACTTTATCAAATCCCGTGCGTACTGTATCTTTCCAAACGAAGGCTTTTCCCTGATCTTGTCCGCTTTTTCGGAATAATAATTCGCAATGCCTGTATGCATGAGAATGGGAAACTCGTGCGGGGCAAAGGCTTCGACCTCCTCAACGGTCCTTCTATCAGTAAGCGCGGCACCCTGTAGAATGGGATGCAGTTTCAGTCCCTTGGCCCCGGCATGAACATCTGCCGCGAGTGAAGCCTCCACATCATGCGCTTGTGTGAAATCAACACCCCCAAATGGGATGATACGCGGGTCTTTGTTTGCTGCAGCTCGGAGATCGGCAAACGTCACATTGGGCGGAATTGGCATGCATACACCTACACTCACGCCAGCCTTATCCGGGGATTTTCGAAAATTTTCACGTGTGGCATTAAATTCCGGGCACGTGACGCTTTTATATCCAGTCTATTCACCCAGCCAGCGTGAACATCACCCTCGTAGGCATACTTATGGAGCGTGAACTCGGAGAGCGAAAGGATATCGAAAATGCATGCCTTCTTTACCCCTGTCCTCTCTATCAACGCCCCGCCGTTTGCATAAAGCAAGTCGCCAAAGATGGCAGTGCGCATCAATTATCGTATCCATTGCATGCCCCCAGGCTGTTACCTGCATTTTTTAGAGGTGTTGAACCACTTACCGTGTTTTTATGGATGATCAATCAGAGATTCCCAGCACTTCCTTTGCTTTCCGTACAGCAGAAATGGCATCCTCTGCGAAACCATCTGCCCCGATCTCATCAGCCCATGCAACAGATGTAACCGCTCCGCCAACCAACACCTTCACACCATTTCGCAGGTCTGCTTTATGCAATGCTTCGACAACATCCTTCTGGACCTGGGTAGAGGTGCTCAGCAGTGCCGATAACCCAATTATGTCCGGTTTTTCTTGCTTCACGTATTCCACGATCGAGGATGTTGGCACGTCGGCGCCGAGATCGGTGACCGTAAAACCGTTCAGACGCAGCATCATTCCGACAAGCGACTTGCCGATCGTATGTATATCGCCAGCCACCGTGGCAATCGCCACTTTGCCCAGGGTCTTCAAATTCAGGCTAGCTTGTCTTGTTGTCAGTATGTCCATGACGGCTTGCATCACCTGTCCTGCCATCACCAGATCGCAAATGAATAGATCTCCCCGCTCAAAACCAATCCCCACCTCATCCAATCCGGGTTTGAAGCCCATATTGATGATCTCATGGGGATCACTCCCCGCCTGAAGAGCCTGGTGAACGAGTTCTTTGGCAAGCTCTTCATTCCCTTCGACGACGCAGCACGCCATACTTTGCAAGATGCTCTCCATGGTCATGAGTTCTCTCCTTCCTTTTTTCCCTTGTTACGCAAGTCGGGCCTTTTCAGCGGCGGCAATGATCCGATCCAGCTCCCTGATGACTTCCGGAGCAATGTGCGGGGGTTCATACTTTGCCAGAA
>CAYGXB010000692.1:0-1504 GCA_964353605.1 uncultured Bacteriovoracaceae bacterium | reverse complement strand
CCTCGTAGGGCAGGATGGAGAGTTCCGGACCCTTGATGGTCTGGTTGGCGAACCGGTGGGTGGAGAGGATGACCTGTCCGCCCAGCTCGGCGATATTGACCCGCCTGTTTTTATCGGAGAAGTTCAGGATGATCAAGAGCTTCTCCTTGTCGTATCCTCTCCGGTAGACGATGATGTCGTCCTGTCCCTCGATGACCGGGACCATGTCCCCCTGCTGGAGCGCGGGGTATTGTTTCCGGATGGCGATCAGGTCCTTGTAGAAAGTCAGGAGTGAGTTCCTGTCGGTAAGCTCGTTCTCCACGTTCACACAATCATAATCGCTGTTGACGGGGAGCCAGGGTTTGCCCGTGGTGAAGCCCGCATTCCTCTCCGGCGACCACTGCATGGGGGTCCGTTCCGGGTCCCTCCCGGGGTGGAGGGGCCAGTACTTCTTGCCGACAGGGTCCTGGATCAGGCGGCGGGGGATCTTCCCGTTCTGCATGCCGATCTCCTCGCCGTAGTAGATGAAGGGGGTGCCTCGCAGGGTGATGAGCAGGGCGGCCAGGATCTTGGCCCGCTTAATGGCATCGGGGCCCTTACCGTAGCGGCGCATGCTCCGGAACTGGTCGTGGTTGTTGAAGACATGGCACGGCCAGCCCTCCCCGGGTATCAGGGAGCGCATGGTCTTGATGCGTTCATAGAAGCTGGGCGCCCCCCACGTGTTGTTCATGTGCGCGAAGTCGAAGACGAGGTGGAGCTCATCTGTGCCGTTGCCGTAGAAACTGGCTGCATGCGCGGGGTCGCCGGTGAAATCGACGCCGTGCACCTCGCCGACCGACATGCGTTCGTCGTACTCATCCAGCAGCGCCCGGAATTCCTTCAGGATGTCATGCGTCTCCGGTTGGTTGCGGTCATAGATGTGCTTCTGCAGGTCATAGGGGCGGGGGTAGGGTCCCAGCCCGAACGGATTGCTCCTCATGCGCGCGTCTTTGACAAAGAAGTTGCAGACATCGAGACGAAAGCCGTCCACGCCCTTGTCGAGCCAGAAGCGGATCATGTCGAACATGGCCTGTCTGAGCTCGGGGTTGCGCCAGTTCACATCCGGCTGCTCCTTGAGGAACAGGTGCAGGTAATACTGCTGCGTGTGCGCGTCCCATTCCCAGGCCCTGCCGCCGAAGGCCGCCATCCAGTTGTTCGGGACCTTGCCGTTCTGCGCGTCGCGCCAGATGTACCAGTCGCGCTTGGGGTTGTCCCGCGCGGAGCGGGACTCGATGAACCATGCATGGAGGTGAGAGGTGTGGTTCATGACGAGATCCATGATGATCCGGATGCCGCGCCTGTGCGCCTCCTCAATCAGGACTTCGAAATCTTTGAGGGTGCCGAAAAGCGGGTCGATGTCGCAGTAGTTGCTGACATCATACCCGAAGTCGAACATGGGGGAGGTGTTGATCGGCGAAAGCCAGATGCCCTCGATGCCGAGGTCGGCGAGGTAGTCGAGCTTGGCGGTGATCCCCGGGATGTCCCC
>CAYGXB010000691.1:0-1507 GCA_964353605.1 uncultured Bacteriovoracaceae bacterium | reverse complement strand
TTATTGTCCACTAATTAGTATAGTGGGGGGTGCAGCGTTTTCATATTATCAACTCAATAGAGTAAACGCCTGTAGCGGCGGCAAAATCAAATGTTGGAACGATCTGGCGCTGCTCATCTCGAAACTGTTAGGCGCGCTGATTACTTCGTTGCCTTCCGAGGTGCTCACGGGGGGACAATTGATTCGGCGCTCATTTGATCCACTCGCGCAAAGGAGGTTGAGTTGAGCAAAGCTGTTGCCATTAACGGCAGTCCGCGAATGGAAAAGGGAAATACCGCTATGATCCTTGCCCCTTTTGTCCAGGGCATGATAGATGCTGGATGCGATGTTGAGCTGTTGTATGCGAGCCGCCTTAGGATCAAGCCTTGCTCTTGTGGCGTGATGTATTGCTGGAATGAGAGGCCTGGGGAATGTTGCATCAAAGACGATATGCAGATGGTTTATCCCAAGTTGAGGGAAGCGGATACTCTTGTCTTGGCCACCCCGGTTTACATTCCTCTACCCGGTGATATGCAGAACATCACCAACCGTCTATGTCCCTTGCTGGATCCCGTGCTAGAGTTCCGCGAGGGCCGCACGCGGGCAAGGTTTCGTAAGGACGTCAGGATTCGGAGATTCGTGCTCGTATCCACCAGCGGTTGGTGGGAGATAGGGAACTTCGGCACAGTGGTGCGCATCATCGAAGAACTTGCCAAAGATGCGAGCGTAGAATTCGCTGGCGCAGTGCTCAGACCCCACGCTTGGTTGATGAAAGAGGAGGGGGAATTGACCGAGGAGGGGGAAGCGGTTCTGAATGCGGTGCGAAGAGCAGGCTATGAGCTGGTCAAAGAGGGTGTAATGGCCAAGGAAACTCTCGAGACTATAAACCGCCCGCTTATCTCCCAGGAGGAGCTCTGGCGTAGATACAAGGCTTCGTGAAAGGTGGCGTATTGCCGATGGAGCAGGTTTTTGACTTTAAGCGCGCCTAACAAGCGCATGAAGCCGACCTTGCTATCGAGAGTTTTTGTGAAGGTGTTTTCGGTTTTGAAAGGTATTGAGTCCAGTTTGGTCACACTGCTACAGCCGCAAGGCGGCTTATGCACCATCCGTTAGCGGGCTTTTTTTTATAGTTCTTTGATTTAATTAGGTTTTTATTTTTTTGCTATGATGATGGTTATACGTGTACAGAAAGGATGGATTGCAGATTTTTAGATTCTGCTCTATCCATGGTTTATCCTTTTATTGGCAAAGCAGAATTTTCAATGATGAGCCTTGGAGGTTGGCATGAACGAAACTGTCATAATAGTCATAATGACTGTCCTAACTATGCTTGGGATTGTTTTGTTCGGGATCATTCGGGTTCATAGGCAGCTTCGTAAGGCAGCAGCTGAACCTGGACCCACAATGTCAGATCTTGGCTATGAATCTGTTGAGTTTGAGGATCCGACACCATTTGTAAGGAAGGTAACGAAACTCCATGGGTATTTTGCGAGTCCCGTTCCATTGTATAAGAAACAGGTTCCGGAGG
>CAYGXB010000690.1:0-1510 GCA_964353605.1 uncultured Bacteriovoracaceae bacterium | reverse complement strand
CTCTTTTCGTAGATCGCCTCTATCTTTTTTTCAACTTCAGTCTCCAGGCCATGCTGGCGGATATACAGCTCGCACTGCTGGTCGATGGCAGCATTCATGAAGAAGCCGACCAGTGTGGGAGCCGGACCGTTGATAGTCATCGAAACAGAGGTTTTCGGCTCGGCAAGGTGGAAGCCGGAATAAAGCTTTTTAGCATCATCGAGGCATGAGATGGAAACACCCGAGTTGCCTATCTTGCCAAAGATGTCTGGACGGATATCGGGATCATGTCCATATAACGTCACGGAGTCGAAAGCGGTCGATAACCGTCGTGCCGGCATGCCTTTCGACAGGTAATGAAAACGTTTGTTCGTGCGCTCGGGGCCGCCTTCGCCGGCAAACATGCGGGTGGGATCCTCCCCTTCGCGCTTGAACGGGAATACGCCGGCAGCATAAGGAAACTCGCCGGGAATGTTTTCTTTCAGGCTCCATTTGACGATATCTCCCCATCCCTTGTACTTCGGCAATGAAACCTTGGGGATCATCGTATGGGAGAGCGATTCTGTGTGCGTCTTGACCTTTATCTTCTGGTCCCTGACCTGGAATTCATAGTCTTCATTTTTAAATGACTGCACCCTCTCTTCCCAGGTATCGAGGATGTATTTGCTCTGGCCGTCAAGCTCTTTTTCTATATTCTTTGATTCCTCCCCGAGGGCACGGATCATATCTTTTGAGATCTTCCCGCTGCCCTGCAATGTATTGATGGTCTCCCGGATCGCCTGCAACCGCTGTGCCACCTCCGCCTGCTTCCCTGCCCATTTATTATAATTCCTGACTGTTTCGGAGATCTCGGAAAGATACCTCACCCTTTTGGGCAGGATGATGTATATCTTGTCGGCCATCTCGCCGGTGGATTGGATGGTCGATTCAAAGCCTGCGCCGGTCTTCCCGTTGATGATGCCTATGAGCGCCCTGTAGAACTGGTTTACACCCGGGTCGTTGTATTGCGATGCAACGGTTCCGTATACCGGCAGCGTCTCTTCTTCCACATGCCAGAGCTCGTGGTTACGGGCATATTGCTTCCTCACATCCCTCAGCGCATCCAGCGCTCCCCGCTTATCGAATTTATTGATGGCGATGATGTCGGCGAAATCGAGCATGTCGATCTTCTCCAGCTGTGTCGCTGCGCCGTATTCCGGGGTCATTACATACATGGAGACATCGCTGTGGTCGACGATCTCGGTATCCGACTGGCCGATGCCGGAGGTTTCCAGGATGATGAGGTCGTATCCTGCCGCCTGGAGGATAATCTCGGCATCTTTGACGAATTTTGATACCGCCAGGTTCGACTGGCGCGTGGCAAGCGACCTCATATAAACGCGGGGGTTGTGGATGGCATTCATGCGGATCCTGTCGCCGAGCAACGCTCCGCCGGTTTTTCTCTTGGAAGGATCGACCGAGATGATGCCGATGGTCTTGCCGGGGAAATCCTGCAGGAAACGACGGACGATCTCATCTACGAGTGAAGATT
>CAYGXB010000689.1:0-1517 GCA_964353605.1 uncultured Bacteriovoracaceae bacterium | reverse complement strand
TCCCAGCTGATGCGCACATAAGCTGACTTGCCCCTGTTCTCGGTATTTCTATTGCCGCTTTTGGGATCAAAGTCAACTCTCTTCATCGGGTACTTTATCCGCTCGTCGGAATACACCTTTGTCCTTTCGGCGGCAACATAAGACGCCAGCTTGACCTGTCTGGGCGGTGAAAACTTCTTGCCTTTGGCTTCTATGGTCCAGGGTTTGAAATCCTTTTCGTCTATTACGATGGGACGGACTCTGACAATCTTGCCGTCTTTAACGTAAACAGAGATCGGTCCGCCGACGGTGCAGTTTGTAAAGATTTGCTCCGACATAGATTATCCTCCGCTCCTGCATTGTTCAAAAATGCCTTGCTGGATTGGCATCAGCATCGTGCAGGGACTGATTGTATACAAGATGACAGTGGCAACTCTTCAAGGCTACAGGATGCACGTGTAGCTTCATCCATTATAACTGTAAGCCTGGTGGGTGACAAGGCCAGACTCCGCAGGTCTCTCGAGAATTTCGTCGAACTTGGCCGAAGACCCGCAAATCTGTGATTTGCCGATGGACTCAATCTCATTATTTCGGGTCTAGCAACCCTGTGGGCCAAGACGTGAAATACCACCTTGCAGACCATGTGACAGAAGATGTCGAGACAAGGAAGCGGGTTGCCTATCGCGGATTCCATTCCGCCTGTATTTGTGCGGCTGTCTGAAACAAGACGGCCATAAATGGAGAGCCGGGGCTCCCTGCCCCGGCTCTCATGCCGATACGCAATACCAAGCGATAAACTGGCAAGCTCTTCAGGTTCTCTGGAAGAGCTTACCGATTACGTTACCTTATGGAGGTGTCGCTCCAATAAGGGCCTGGCCTCGGGCTAATATCTCGGCTCCCTGGAAACCCAAACCAGTCATGTAGGTTACCCACTTGGTGGCGACCCCCGCGGTAGCAGCTTTCCAATTGGCGAGTTCTGCTGCCGAAAGGGTGTCGATAGGATGTCGGGCCAATATTTTGCCCTTATGGAAACCCTGGCTGGCAAGATGGGCTTTAGCCAACGCCACAGCTTTTTCCGGGGTGCAAATTGAGTCGAGTGCTGCCCTGGCTTCGCCGGGTAAGCTGTCATAGACGTCTCTATTCATGGCTAGCATATACGGCCTGAACTTCAGGTTCACTTCAGTGCAGTGGCTTGTCGCAGCATCTACCCCAAAGCTCCACGCAGAATAGGTAAAGAAGAGGCCGTCGATAGTTTTCAACAACAGTTGGTTCGCCACATCACTGGTCGGTATCGCAACCGGAACCGCCTTGAGGGCTAGAATCGTGTCAGTTTCCGACGCTTCAGCACGAATCTTCTTGCCCTCAAAGGAAGTCAGTGTTGTAGCATTGAAGTTGCCAAAATATTGGTCGCCAAACAGCGGACTGGCGATCAGGACCTTGACACCATCTAATTCCCCTAGAACGTCCCAGGTGCTCGCCTCGTCCCGGAACAATTTTTGGTAGGTATATGCGGCGCTTGTAATGCTGGGGAAGAAGAA
>CAYGXB010000688.1:0-1520 GCA_964353605.1 uncultured Bacteriovoracaceae bacterium | reverse complement strand
ATACGCCTGAACAGATCAGGGAACTGAAGGAAGGGATTGCAGGATTCAAGGGTTCATGCCCGCTCGGTTTTGAGATCACGACCAAGAATGCCGTCATCAACATCGATGCGGGCAAGTCGTACTTGGTGAGTCCGTCGCGGGCATTCGTCGAAAGGGTGCAGAGGATATTAGGTCCTTCCCGGGTTGAGATACAGTAATGAAGCGTGATGATAGGTTTGTGGATATCGATCAGGCCCTCAAGGAGCTCAAGAAGAGCATAAACGCCATCCCTGGCCTTGACACCTTTGAGTATGCCCACAAGGTAGATGAATTGCGGAGCGAACTCTACGCAGGGATCAACCGGTGGGAGAGCATCGAGATCGCCCGGCATATCGTGCGGCCGGGGGTGGACGATTTCATCGCCTCGATCTGCGACAGTTTCCTGGAACTGTTTGGCGACAGGATATCCGAGGATGATCCCGCCGTCATCGGCGGGCTCGCCGTGGTGGAAGGCACCCCCGCGGTCGTTATCGCACACAAGAAACGGTCGGGTGGCGGCAAGGATTACATAGAACACCATTATGGAATGGCCAGCCCTTCCGGGCACTATAAGGCCATGCGGCTTATGAAGCTGGCAGAGAAATTTTTCAGGCCGCTGATCACCTTTGTTGATACTCCCGGGGCGTATCCCATCCCCGATGCTGAGGACAGGGGACAGGCGTTCAGCATTGCACGGTGCATTGCCACCATCGCGAGCGTAAGGACACCGGTCATTGCCTGCATTATTGGTGAAGCGGGTTCGGGTGGGGCACTCGCGCTGGGTTTCGGCGACAGGATTATCATGCTCGAGAATGCCTTTTACAGCTCCATATCACCGGAGGGGTTCTCGTCCATCATCCAGGGGGATGCATCGAACAAGGAGAACGCTGCAGACTCCCTCCGGGGGTCTGGAAGGGACCTCTATGCCCAAGGGATCGTGGATTACCTCATCAGGGAGCCTGTGGGTGGCGCACATAATGACCCGACCATGGTGATCGAAGAGACGGGGAAGGCGATACGGAAATACCTCAAGGAGCTTCTGTCCATGGATATCGATGACGTCTTGGCGGCACGGGCGAAGCGGATCGAGAACCTCACCCCGCATACCAGACCATAAACAATCGCGAGGGATTGATATGCTCACGCACCCAAGATCATGCACATTTTGCCTTGAAAATGGGAATATTGTGCCTATTCAAGATAAAACTCCCTCTATCCGATTGGTACGGTGTCTGTGGCATTCAAATTGCAGCGAGGCCGCAAGGAGGTCAGGATGAAGATTGATCCGAATCTGACAATAGGTAGTGTGGGTCCAAAAAGTCCTGTTCGGCCACAGGGCAGGAAGGGCGCCTTCGAGGAGGTGCTATCCGGCATTGAGCAAAAGGTTATTCGAGCGTCGACTTTGCTGCATGCAATCCCCCCTTCCCAGATCACCCCCCAGTGAATAAAGGCTTTGGGCATGAGCGAACCGACCCGCATCCGCATCTGCGAAACCGTACGCC
>CAYGXB010000687.1:0-1523 GCA_964353605.1 uncultured Bacteriovoracaceae bacterium | reverse complement strand
ATATGCTTGACCAACTGGTGAGAGATTCGGATATAGATCAACCATAAATACAAGCATAAATAGTTACTATCAACGACGTAGGAGCCAGGACTTATTGCCAAGACATAACTTGAACAGGTAGGGGATTCGGATATAATAGAAAAATCTCGCTAGAAAAGCGAGACCGAAAAAGGACGTAAAAGCATAAAGCAAAACGGGAGCTTGCATGCTGGAGATAAGGTTTCACGGGAGAGGCGGGCAGGGAGCGGTCACCTCGGCCGAGCTGATCGCCGTAGCGGCTATCGGCACAGGCAAATACGCCCAGGCCTTCCCGAGTTTCGGGCCCGAGCGCAGGGGCGCCCCGGTCGTTGCTTTTTGCAGGGTTGACGATAAAAGGATCCTCGCCCGCGCCAAGGTATACGAGCCCGATGTTGTGGTCGTTCTCGATCCGGGGCTCCTGACTTTGATCGATCCGGTCGAGGGTCTGAAGCCGAACGGGATACTCATCATCAATTCGAGAAAATCCTATGAGGAGATAATGGATTCGTGCCACTTCTCCTGTCGTGTCGGTATCGTCAACGCTGACGAGATCGCCCGGGAAGAGCTCGGACGGGTAATCGTGAACACCGCCATGATGGGCGCGGTCATGAAGGCGACCGGCCTGTTCGGGATCGACGATATCCGTGGGCCCATGCTGGACCGTTTTGGGCCCAAGCTGGGAGAGAAGAACATGAGGGCCCTGGAGCGGGCCTATAATGAACTGGTTATAAAGGAGTAGACAGGCGTGGCCAGACCGATCGACGAAATAAGGTGGCAGGACCTGGAGATAGGGGCGGCAGTCAGCGAGCACGGCAGCTCCAGGGAGTACAAGACCGGCAGCTGGCGTTCGCTCCTGCCGGTGGTCGACAAAGACCAGTGCATCCGCTGTGGCATCTGCTGGCTGTACTGTCCGGACGCGGCCATCAACCGGTCGGAGGACGGGCATTTCGAGGCCGACGTGGAGTACTGTAAGGGGTGCGGCATCTGCGCCAGGGAATGCCCGGTAGGCTGCATATCCGTGGTAATCGAGGAATTCTGATATGGCTAAGGAACGCAAGGGAATAGAGGTATCGCTGGCCATTGCGGAGGCGGTAGGACAGGCGGACTGCGATGTAATAAGCGCTTACCCCATCACCCCGCAGACCCATATCGTAGAGCACCTCTCCGAAATGGTGGCCGACGCGCATCTGGACGCGGAATTCGTGCCGGTGGAGAGCGAGCATTCGGCCATGAGCGTATGCTGCGGCGCAGCCGCCGTGGGCGCCCGCACTTTCACCTCCACCGCCTCGCAGGGGCTGGCCCTGATGGCGGAGATATTCTTCATCGCCTCGTCCATGCGGCTGCCCGTGGTCATGGCCCTCGCCAACCGCTCCCTGTCCGGGCCGCTGTCCATCTGGAACGATCATACCGACGTCATGATGGTGCGCGACGGCGGCTGGATACATGTGTTCGTCGAGAACGGCCAGGAGGCCTACGATCACGTGTTCTGGGCCTTCCGCGTGGCC
>CAYGXB010000686.1:0-1523 GCA_964353605.1 uncultured Bacteriovoracaceae bacterium | reverse complement strand
CTCTCAAATATGACGGCAGGGTGAACACCCGCTTTCCCCCCGAGCCCAACGGCTACCTGCACATCGGCCACGCCAAGTCCATCTGCCTGAACTTCGGTATTGCTGCCGATTATAAAGGCCTGTGCAACCTGCGCTTCGACGATACCAACCCCAGCAAGGAGGACCAGGAGTACATCGACTCCATCATCGCAGATGTAAAGTGGCTCGGTTTTGACTGGGAAGACCGGCTCTTTTACGCCTCCGACTACTTTGAAAAGCTCTATGCGTTTGCCGAACAGCTCATCAAAAAGGGCCGAGCCTATGTGTGCGACATGAGCCCGGATGAGGTGCGGCGCAACCGGGGAACCTTGACCGAGCCAGGCACAGAGAGCCCCTACCGGAACAGATCCATGGAAGAAAACCTCGACCTGTTCAGGCGCATGCGGCTAGGTGAATTCCCGGACGGGTCACGGGTGCTGCGGGCCAAGATCGACATGGCCTCCCCCAATCTGAACATGCGGGATCCGGTGATGTACCGTATCTTAAAATCTCCCCACCACAGGACCGGGGATACGTGGTGCATCTACCCCATGTACGATTATGCTCATCCCATCTCAGACTCACTCGAGGGCATCACCCATTCCATATGCACCCTGGAATTCGAGGATCACCGCCCTCTCTACGACTGGTTCCTCAAAGAGCTTGATATCTTCCGTTCCCGGCAGATCGAATTTGCCCGGCTCAACCTGAGCTATACGGTGATGAGCAAGCGCAAGCTCCTGGAGCTGGTGGAGGGAAGGTTTGTCGACGGATGGGACGATCCCCGCCTGCCCACCCTTGCAGGGCTGCGCCGCAGGGGATGTACGCCCGAGGCCATCCGGAACTTCTGCGAGCGTATCGGCGTAGCCAAGAAAGACAGCATGGTGGACATGGCCCTGCTCGAACACCACATCCGGGAGGACCTCAACGCGAAGGCGCCGCGGGTCATGGCCGTGCTGCGGCCCCTCAAGCTCGTCATCGAGAACTATCCTGAGGGCAAGACCGAGGAGTTCGAGATCCCTTACCACCCTGACAATCCGGCCATGGGGTCCCGCAAGGTCCCCTTTGCGCGGGAGATCTATATCGAGCAGGATGATTTTCTCGAAATGCCGCCGGAGAAGTTCTTCCGGCTTGCGCCGGGAAGAGAGGTACGCTTGAGAGGCGCGTACTTCATCACCTGCACCACCGCGGTGAAGGATGAAAAGACCGGTGCGATCGCTGAGCTCCGCTGTACCTATGACCCGCAGACCCGTGGCGGCGATGCGCCTGACGGCCGCAAGGCCAGGGGGACGCTGCACTGGGTATCCGCCCGGCATGGTTTGAAAGCCGAGGTCAGGCTCTACGACCGGTTGTTCTCGGTGGAAAATCCGCTAGCCGAAGCGGAAAAGGCCGGCGGGTACATCATGGATACCCTGAATCCCGCTTCAATCGTCACCCTTGATTCCTGTCGCTTGGAGCCATCCATCGCAGGCGCAAAGCCCGGAAGCCTCTACCAATTCGAGCGG
>CAYGXB010000685.1:0-1528 GCA_964353605.1 uncultured Bacteriovoracaceae bacterium | reverse complement strand
CAAAAGGTCTTTTCGAGGAATACCTTGTCGCCAAAATCTGCAACTGCCTCTGGCGCTGCCGCCGCGCCGCCCGCGCCGAAACCGCCCATATCAACCGCCAGCTCCTGAATATCGATCATGATGTCCGCGGTCACTTCGTCATCGCGCGATACCTCAACAGAAATGAAAATGAATCGGCTACCGACGATTCCGAAGAAGCCCAACAGCGCGTCCGCTCTCTCATTATCGCCTCCGAGTCAATTCCCGACCAGCATCACGCCCTCAACATCCTCCGCTACGAAATGCGCCTCGACCGCCAACTCACTCGCACCTATCAGCTTCTGCGCCACCTTCAGTTCCGGCGACAGGCCCCGTCACAGGCAGGCGACCCCGAAAAAATAAAAAAACAACAAAACGAACCCATTTTGGTGTAAGGCATTCGCCCATGGTCAATTACACGGAATTTTTCCAATTTGAGCATGGTAAAGTTACGTCGTTTTTGCTTCCCATCGCCGTCCCTGGCGGGCGGCCGCGATCTTTGATGGTGCGCAGTTGCCCATGTGGTTTTCGATGTCATGCCCGCGAAAGCGGGCATCCAGGATATTTGTACGTTATTACTCGACTCCAGCGGCGAAGGATTGATCCGAGGGAGGCTGCCCTCCTTTCGAGACTCTCGACCGCCCGACAGGAAAGTTCGTCTGCAAACGGCCGATAAGAATAATGCGCGAAACTATGCTGGTCGGGACACTATGGCTGACAAGCTGTTTGATGACGCTGACGGTTCCGAACGGGCCCTGCGCTTTCTCCCCGAGCCCGACACTATCCCCTATTATCTCGCCCCGTGCCGCCGCGCGGCCGTCACCCGGCTATTCCGTCAGCTGGTGGCCCGATTCCGACGACATTTCCCGGTCGATAAGGCGTCGTTGGCCTTTCATGATCGTTCTTCGGGACGGCTTCGAGCGACTCATATCTATGCCCAGAGAACCCTCCGGACCAGCCTGGCGCTGACCATTCCGGCCGACAACTCCGTACTATACCAAATTCTGATGCAGGGCTTCCCGGTCGCCGACAATTATCCCGAATCGCTCACCGGCAGCATTATCGAGAAAAAACTGCTATTGTCAGCCAACACCAAATCGGTCCTGGTCGTGCCTCTGGTCCACGACGGCGAGCGGCTGGGCGTCGTCAGTTTTGCTTCCGCCACAGAATCGGCTTTCAGCATCTACCTTGAGGGAGTCGGACAAAACCTGGTATCGGATTTCATCTCCCAGCTAAAGAATGCTTCCCCCACCGACTAACGCCGGACAAATCCGGGCGACTATTTCCGGTTCCGCCTTATCTGCCGGATGTCGCTTAAGTGCTCCTGGTAGGTCCTGTTGAAGACGTGCCGTCCGGAGCCATCGGCCACAAAGTACAGATAGTTGGTCGAATCCGGATACAGGGCCGCCTCGATAGCCGGCATTCCGGGCGAACAGATCGGCGTGGGCGGCAGGCCGGAATGAAGATAGGTGTTGTATTCTGAGGGAAATTGATAGTCGCGGATCAAAAG
>CAYGXB010000684.1:0-1528 GCA_964353605.1 uncultured Bacteriovoracaceae bacterium | reverse complement strand
GGGAGGGGCTCGAGCTCATCGAGCTGGCAAAGAAGAAGGGGCTGACCTTCATGGTGGCGGAAAACACGCGCTTCATGAAGGCGTACATCGAGGCCGAGAAACTCCTCAGGGAAGAGAGACTCGGAAAGATTGCGCTCGTGCGGACCTTCATCGCCGGCACCGAGGTCCATCGCATGCGGGATGCGAGCAACTGGAAGGGCAGGAAGCAGGGCTCCGGCGGCGGGGTGATCATGGATTCCGGACCGCATACCTTCTACCTCCTGAAATGGCTCTTCGGCGGCATACGGGACGTGCAGACCTATGCGGAGAAGCTCACCCAAGAGAGCGAGGTCGAGGACAACACCGTCATGGTCGGCCATCTGGCGGATGGCGGACTGTTCACCTCCCAGGTGAGTTTCACGGTGGAAGCGCCCTGGACGGAGCGCCTCGAGATTTACGGCAGCACAGGCTCCCTGATCATCGACCAGCTGTGCAATCCGCCGGCCCTTTTCTATGCCGGGGGAGAGGATTTCTATCCCAAATCGCTGCCGGATGTCCCCTTCGATAACATCCTCTGGAAGTACTATTCCGTTGTGGACGAGGTGAAATCTTTCTTGAACTCGGTGTACCACCATGCGCCGCCGGAGATCGACCCGCTGGATGCCTACTACGCAATCGTGGCGGTTGAAAAGGCCTACGAGTCGCTCGCCCTTGGCCGACCCGTGGCAGTGCCGGGGCTCAAAGAAGTGGTATAAGCGAGGAGGAGAGAGCATGAAAACCGAAGCCAAACAGGGCGCGCCCTCATCGGAAGCGATATCCCGCCTTTCGGTCGGCAGGAAGCTCGGCTATGGCATGGGTGATTTCGCTGCCAACCTCACGTTCCAGACCGTAACGCTCTACCTGCTCTTTTTCTTCACCGATGTCTTTCTCCTGGCCGCATCCACCGCAGGCATCGTCTTCTTCATCTCCAAGCTGTGGAATGCGGTCTGCGATCCGACCATGGGATACATTGCCGACCGGGCCCATAGCCGGTGGGGCAAGAACCGCCCCTTCATCCTCTTCGGGGCTATCCCGCTGGGCATCGCGTTCGCCCTGCTCTTTGCCGCCCCCGATCTAACCGGAATCTGGCGCGCCGCCTACGCCCTCGTCACCTTCCTGCTTTTTTCCACGGCCTATTCCGTGATCAACGTCCCCTACGGAGCCCTGACCGCCAATCTTACTTTGGATACCCATGAACGCTCCTCGCTCACCGGGTACCGCATGGGCTTCGCCATCCTGGGGACCCTCCTGGGCGCCGGGGCTACCAAGCCGCTCGTCGCGTTCTTCCGGAACCAGGTCATCGGGTTCAGGATGATGGGCGTCATCTACGCGTGCATCGGGGTCGTGGTCAATCTGATCACCTTCGCCTCGGTGCGGGAACAGGTGCTCCCTCCCTCGGAAGAGAGGAAATCGCTCAAGGAGGATCTGCGGCTGGTGATGGGCAAGCGGCCTTTCCTCCTCCTCACGGTTGGCTGCATCATCCTCTTTGTGGGCATCAACATCCTCGCGG
>CAYGXB010000683.1:0-1533 GCA_964353605.1 uncultured Bacteriovoracaceae bacterium | reverse complement strand
AAACGAGGAATAACCATGATGATGCTTCGATTCAAAATGTTCATGCTGGGTGCGTGCCTCTTGGCTCTGGGCCTGTTCTGCCTGTCGTCGCTGACCCAGACCAAGAACGGAGGTGCGCCACTCGACCTTCCCCGTCTGATCAAACAAGGCAGCGCAACCCAACTTCTGGTGCACGATAAGCCCTTCCTCCTAATAGCCGGCGAGCTTGGAAATTCCAGTGCATCCAGCCTCGATTACCTGAGACCGATTTGGCCGAAGCTGGAAAGGATGCATCTGAATACGGTGCTGGTACCGGTATATTGGGAACTTCTCGAACCCGCCGAAGGTAAATTCGATTTTTCACTGGTAGACGGTGTCCTCGAATCCGCCAGGAAATACAACCTCAAACTGGTTCTCCTCTGGTTTGGATCCTGGAAAAACAGCATGTCCTGCTATGCACCCTATTGGGTGAAGACCGATGCGAAGAGGTTTCCGCGAGCCCACAACAAGGCCGGTCAGCCAATGGAAATCCTTACGCCATTCAGTGAGGAAAACAGGCATGCTGACAGCAGAGCCTTCGCCGCCTTGACGAGACACCTGCAAAGAACCGATGCCCGAGAGCAAACGGTGATAATGATCCAGGTTGAGAATGAAATCGGCATGATACCGGATGCGCGGGATTACAGTGAAAAGGCGAATGAAGCGTATGCCGGCCAGGTTCCTGCCGAGTTCATAGCTTACCTCC
Organism: uncultured Bacteriovoracaceae bacterium; assembly: GCA_964353605.1. GTDB lineage: Bacteria > Desulfobacterota > Desulfomonilia > UBA1062 > UBA1062 > CAYGXB01. The sequence goes on along the minus strand of CAYGXB010000683.1, from coordinate 809 downwards.
AGAAAAACAAGAATGCTCTGGCTCCTGAATTCTCCGAAATATGGCGGCAAAACGGCTATAAGACTTCGGGTACCTGGGAAGATGTATTTGGCAAAGGTCTCCACATGGAAGAGATCTTCATGGCCTGGCATTTCGCCGGATACGCGAACGGTGTTGCCGAGGCGGGGAAGAGGGAGTATGCCCTGCCGATGTATGCGAACGCGGCTCTCATCCGTCCAGGGTACCAGCCCGGCCAGTATCCGAGTGCTGGCCCCCTGCCGCATCTTATCGACGTATGGCGCGCGGCCGCCCCAGCCATTGATTTCATCGCTCCGGATATCTATTTCAAGAACTTTCTCGAGTGGTGTGCAAAATACGACCGTTCCGGGAATCCTCTCTTTATCCCTGAAGCCCAAAGCAGCCAGTCATTAGCGAATGCTTTTTTTGCGGTGGCCCAGCATAACGCGCTGGGATACAGCCCGTTTTCCATCGAGTCGCTCGACGCGAACCGGACGCAGCATGTTTCAGGCGCGTACGACGTGCTCCGGCAACTGGCCCCATTGATCCTTGAGCATCAGGGGAGAGGGACCATGGCAGGCGTACTGTTGGATGATGCGAGCCAGAAAACGCAACTGCAGCTCGGAGATTTTATATTCAATGTCGCGCATGAGTACAGCTGGAGTTATGCCGTCCGCTCCGAAGGGGAGATCCCCAGGTTTGGTGGCCTAATCATTAGGTTGGCACGGGATGAATTCATCGTAGCCGGTATCGGGCTGATCGTGACTTTTGCGGCGCGCTCCGGGGATGCCGTCGCCGGCATTGCCAGCCTG
>CAYGXB010000682.1:0-1534 GCA_964353605.1 uncultured Bacteriovoracaceae bacterium | reverse complement strand
CCCGATCTATCCCGTCGATGTCATTGCCGGTGAGAAGGCCTACCCCCCTCTCGCAGAGCTCAAAGAGGCATTCTCGCAGCTCACGGATGATATCTGCTTCATCGACGCCACCGAGGAGGCGCTCAAGCTTGGAATACCGATCCTCGGCAACGTCATCATGATGGGGGCGGTCGCAGCACTCGATGTGCTCCCCTTTGACACCGCTGATTTCAGGGAGGTCGCCGTAGAGAGCGTCCCACAGGATAAGCTGGACATCAACATGACAGCCTTCGAGCTTGGCAAGACCCTGGCGAAACGGGCAACCTGCAGTTGATCGAAAAGGCAGCGGAGCTTAAAGGACGGCCGTTCTCCGCGCGCCGCCTCTGAACACCGGAGAACCCGAGGCTCATCCCCGGACGGTCAACGCTCAGCGCATGGTGTGCGGCTTAGGGCGTGCTGTAGCTTTCGATGTACTTCCTCAGCACGAGGTGCATGCGGCGCATGTTATCCCAATTCACCCGCGCGAGGTTGTCCGTGGGCTTGTGGAACCCGCCCATGCCCATCCCCGGCAGCCCGGAATTGCCCAGCCTGATCGAGGGGATGCCGGCTGCCATGAAGCACACCGCATCATCGGTTATGCTCTGCCCCTTCTCGATATGCCGGCCGGAAACCTGCATCCAGACCCTGTCGAACCTGGTGACGAGCGCCGGGTCGGGTGCATAATACCTGAGGAAGACGCCATCCTTGGCCGAGTAGACCAGGTTCCCGTTTTGCCCGGCGAGGTCCAGGTTCACGAGCGAGGCCGGAAGCCTCTTTATGCGGGGTGGGCCTTCGATATATTTGCTTACGTACGCCTTTGCGCCCTGGAGACCCACCTCCTCGCCGCCGGTGAAGACCAGGGTGATGTTCGATCTGCCGAGGTTGACCTTGTCTGCATGGATATCCTGTGCGAGCTGCAGCAGGAGGGATACTGCGGTCGCATTGTCGACAAACCCGGGAGATTCCTTCCGCGGCAGGACGTATCCCCCGAAACTGAGCGCAATGAGCGACCAAAAGGCAATCAGCGCCGCTGATAAGGATATGACGGCAATGCGTGCAGCGCGCTGGTCTAATAGCCGGTACCTCCTCGCCAGGAGGCCCCACAGGGGGAGAAGCACCCCCAGCCCAATGGCATGCGGTATCCACCGGTATATCCTCGCCCGCTGGACATGGTCGAAGAAATCCGTCTTGGAATCGTAGTGCGCGGTGAATATGAGCTCTCGCACGGCATCCGGCGCTGGGAAGTGGACGATGATGTTGTTTCCGGGTTTGACCACCAGCCATGACACCACGGGCGTCAGGAGTTCCTGTTCGAGGATGAGCAGGATGGGGATGGCCAAGGCCGTGATAAGGGCAGCGACCGGTTTTTTCCGGATGATGAAGACAGCGAGCAGGACAGCGAGGATGAGCGTGGTGAGCCCGACGAGGAATCCGATGTGGGGCCGCAGGGGAAACTCCTGCATGCTGAACGGGATGCCCCAGGGCCTATCTCTGAGGGAAGACACTGAGTATTTGA
>CAYGXB010000681.1:0-1535 GCA_964353605.1 uncultured Bacteriovoracaceae bacterium | reverse complement strand
ACCGGGCGGTATTAATTACCTATCCTTCGATACATGATCTGGAAGAGGCCTTACTGCCGTAAGAAGAAGGGATACCATGGCAAGAGACTACAAGATATGCACAAGATGCATCATGGACACATCGGATCCTGACATCCTGTTTGATGAGACAGGAGTATGTTCTCATTGCCTTAAGTATGAGAGCGTCATTCAAGGGAAATCCTACCTAAAAAAGAAGGAACCGGGGGCCCTTGAGAGTCTGATCGATGAGATAAAAAGAAAAGGGAAGGGAAAGGCTTATGACTGCCTGATCGGTGTGAGCGGGGGCGTCGACAGCACCTATACAGCGTATGTGACAAAAAAACTGGGGCTCCGTCCCCTGGCTGTCCATCTGGATAACGGATGGGATTCGGAGCTGGCAGTGCGTAACATCGAAAAAACCCTCAAGACCCTACAAATTGACCTCAACACCTATGTCATCGATTGGGAGGAGTTTCGAGACTTGCAGCTCGCTTTTCTGAAGGCTTCAACACCCGATTCCGAGATTCCGACAGATCACGCCATCCTTGCCGTATTGTACCAGGTGGCTGCTGACCAAAATATCGAATATATTTTGAGCGGTCACAACACGGCCACGGAGGGCGGAGGCGTTGCGGCCTGGTCCCAAGGCCATGGGGATTGGAGATATATCAGGAGCATCCAGAAGGAATTTGGCAACCGGTCCCTTCGCTCTTTTCCCCGGTACGGGCCGTTTAAATTTGTCTATTATAATCTGATCAAGCGGATGAAATGGATCCAGATCTTGGACTACCTCGATTATAACAAGAAAACCGCTCTTGAGACATTGCAAAACGAGTTGGGCTGGAAATATTACGGTGCAAAACATTATGAATCTATCTATACGCGTTTTTATCAGGGTTATATTCTGCCGAAGAAGTTCGGATACGATAAGAAGAGGGTTCACTTATCCTCCCTAATATGGTCGGGTCAGATGTCGCGGAAGGCAGCTCTTGAAGAGCTTGTAAGAAACGACTATCCCCATCACCTCCAGGAGCAGGATAAGGAGTTCGTGATTAAGAAGCTTGAGGTTTCACACGAAGAATTTGACCAGATCATGAAGCTCCGGCCCAAAAGTTTCTGGGATTACCCATCTTATAAGAAGATTTTTCATAAGTACAATTGGTTCATGTCGTTTTATCACTTTCTTCAACGCAAATGATCATGAACCACCGAAGACCCCGAGATTTAACTTTCACCGAAAGAGGCTAATGCAGAAGGTCTGTCACCTGACTTCAGTTCATCCTCCCTTTGATATCCGGATCTTCCACAAAGAGTGCAAAACTCTTTTTGAGGCTGGTTATCAGACGGTTATCATCGCTCCTCATGATCACGAAGAACAGGTCAATGGGGTCCGGATACGAGCTCTCCCTAAGGCAAAAAGCCGGTTTGAAAGGATGACCAGAATCCAATGGAGGCTTTACAAAGAAGCTCTCAAGCAGGATGCGGATCTATTTCATTTTCATGACCTTGAGCTTTTGCCGACAGGAATGCTCCTG
>CAYGXB010000680.1:0-1538 GCA_964353605.1 uncultured Bacteriovoracaceae bacterium | reverse complement strand
CCGTCAAGAACACCGCCCTGTTCGCCATGGGCATTATGATCGCAGCACGGGGCCTAGGCCTCGAGACTCACCCCATGGACGGGTTCAATGAAGAACAGGTGAAAAGAGAGTTCCATATCCCTGAGCATTGCATCGTGCCCATGCTCATCGCCGTGGGCACTCTCAAGCCAGGCACGCAACTGCTCCCGCGCGCCTTTCGGCGGAAGATTGCAGATTTTGTCCAGTTCGTGTAGGGGTGAGTAAGCTGGTCGTCTATCAGAGAGGGGCTGCTTGCTGCACCCTTTGAGGTGCGGAGGATAGGGGAGGATAACATAAGGAGATTCTATGAAGGTAATGGCCATCAGTTCGAGTCCGCGGGGAAGCGGCCAGAGCAAGACCGAGCTCATGCTCGGCGCCTTGGTGAAAGGCATGCAGGATGCCGGGGCGGAGGTGGAAGAGGTCTTCCTGCGTAATAAAAAGATCAAGAACTGCATCGGGTGCTTTACCTGCTGGACCAAGACACCCGGCAAGTGCGCCCTGAAGGACGATATGACGGCAGAGCTCTACCCAAAATTCATCACCTCCGATATGGCGGTCTTTGCCACCCCGCTCTACCACTATACCATGAATGCGACCCTGAAGGCCTTTATCGAGCGGACCCTACCGGTCCTTGAGCCCCTACTCGTCGTGAAAGGGGAAAGGACGTACCATCCGTTGCGGGGCAAGCATCCGGCAATCATCATGCTCTCCGTAGCAGGGTTTCCAGAACAGTCGGTCTTCAACCAGCTATCCAACCATGTGCGGTTCATGTACGCCAAGGGGCTCTTGGCCGAGATCTACCGGGGCGGAGTGGAATCCATGACGAGCCCATACTTCAAGGAAATCGCTGACGACATCCTCGAGGCCATCACCCAGGCGGGCAGAGAGCTCGTAAAGACGTTCCGGATAGCGCCCGAGACCATGGCCCGCATTACCCAGCCTATATGCGATTTCACAGAATTCGCCCTGATGGCCAACCTCATGTGGAAGGCATGCATAGCCGAGGGAATAACACCGAAGGAGTTCCTGGAAAGAGGGATGGTCCCGCGACCGGACTCTATCGAAACCTTCCTGATCTTCATGAAAACCGGGTTCAACCCGCAAGCGGCTGCTGGCATGAAGGCGATCGTGCAGTTTGTATTCACAGGGGAGCTTGACGGTTCCTGCTACATCGCTATTGAGAATGGGAAGATTAAAGCCAAGGCTGGCCCAGCGGATAAGCCCGATCTGACCATTGCCGCCCCGTTTGGGGTATGGATGGACATCATCACCCGCAAGGCCAACGGGGGGCACCTGTTCAGGGGGAAAAAGTACCGCGCTGAGGGCGATCTCAATCTCCTTATGGACATGAACAAGCTCTTCGCGAGGTGATGCACAACCCTTCCATCATTCAATCTCAAACCCCCTAGGCCCCCTTGAGACCAACAAGGTGGGGGGAGGATTCAGATTTTTCAATCCCTCTGCCTGAGGGTGAGACTCGAGGCGCAGAGGAGCACGATGCCGTAGATGACGAGCACGCT
>CAYGXB010000679.1:0-1550 GCA_964353605.1 uncultured Bacteriovoracaceae bacterium | reverse complement strand
AGGGCGAGCCGGATCCGCGGGTCATTGAACGGCTCCCGTCGCATGTTGTAACCGATATAGGTGTAACCAAAGGAGAGGCCCGAGAAACTCTGATAGGCTGGGTCCTGTTTTAAACGTTCGACTTGATGGGGACGAACCGCGTATGCATCTGCCGTCCCAGCGTAGAACTCCATCTCTTGAGTCAGAGGGTCGGGGATGATACGATAAAAATACTGTTTGTAATTGGGCGGTCCCTCCCAATACTGGTCATAGCGATCCAGAAGGATGTACTGGTCTGATTTCCACTCCTTGAAGACAAAAGGACCACATCCGATCGGATGGCGGTTGAAGCGGCTCTGCCGCATGGAGAAGGTGTCAGGATTTTTTCCGGATTGGATCGCCTCTTTCTTCAAGGCTTCGCCATTCAGGAGATGCTCCGGGAGCATCCCCATGCTCCACGTCCCGAGAGCGGGAGAATAAAGCCGTTTGTAAGCGATGCGCACAGTAAGGGGATCCACAACCTCCACCTCTTTTACCGGTTCATAGTCGGAGAGGCGGGGTGAAAGGTTCTTGGGACTCATAATACTCTCGTAGGTGAACTTGACGTCATGGGCATCAAAGAGATGACCGCCATGAAACTTCACATCGGGCCGTAGGTGAAAAACGATGATGGGATTATGTTCCGAGGAGGGTAGAACTTCATTGATGTAGGCAAGCCTCTTGCTCGGTTCGACCTCCGGTTGGATTCGGACGTATTTTTCGCCAGCGAAGGTAGTGAAATACCCCGCGCCGAGGATTTTTGAAAGATTCTGAAAAAGAAACTGATCCACCTCCTTTAGGACGAGTTTGATTCTGATCGGAGCCTTCACCCGGATGGTCACGTCTTTAACTTGTTCGGTCCCCTTTCCCTCTTTCTCTCGCCGAGTGACAACAAATTCCCTGGGCGGCAAGATAGAGATTTCCCTGATATTTTCCAAGGAGGTCTTTACCTCGGTGGTGGCTGGCACAACCCCTTTTCTTGCCCTCTTGAGAAGCTCGACAATCCCTTCTGCTCCTATTCTCCCCACCTGAGGGATGAGCGCATCCTCATTTAAGTAAAAGAAGGCCTCTTCATAGGTTTCCCACGACTTGGCCAATCGCCCTCTAAAACGGAGATTTTCGTCGTAATCAATCAAGCCCTCAAAGACCAGGTTATTAATATCGCTGCTGGCCGAATCTGCGGAAAGGATTGGATTGAGGAGGCTGGCGTCCCCGATGGACGCTGTAATATATTCCTTCAGCCGGTCAGGATTCCCTCGCGACTGCTGTTCATAGGTGGGAACCCAGAAATACGACTGCAGCAAGAAGAGGATAACCAAAATGGGTGTAGCAATAAGAATCTTACGGACGGTCATGCGCCTATTTCACCTTCAGATTATCTTTGCAGCTAGGAGGACAGCCGTTATCATACTTAATTTACAATTTAATATAGTAGCATAGTCGATTCAGAAATCTCTGTCAAATTCACTGCACCTTCATTTATCATTTGATTTTATTTGAAAAAATATATTATGATTTGTTGATTGAACTTA
>CAYGXB010000678.1:0-1553 GCA_964353605.1 uncultured Bacteriovoracaceae bacterium | reverse complement strand
CCTCAGTTTCAGTCAGGCAGTTCGGCGAAAAAGGCGTTGATGTGAAGCTCGAGCGCACGCGTTTCCTCCAGGGTGCAGACCGTGTCCCTGAAGCGTGCCGCACCCGGCAGGCCTCTCACATAAGCTGAAAGGAACTTCCGCATGGAGCGCACGCCCTTATCTTCGCCGAAAAAGGTGCAGAGCATATCGAGATGCTCCAGCATGACGTCCCTGCGCTCAGAGAGGGCAGGGACGTCGCCGCCGGTCAATTCCCTGAAGATCCATGGCCGGCCGATGGCGGCCCTGCCGATCAGGAAGGCATCCGCGCCGAGCGCTTTGATTTGCTCAAGGTCGGGGCGCGTGGCGATGTTCCCGCTGGCGATGATCGGGACATCGACTGCACGCCGCAAACGCTCCAGCACCTCCCATTGGGGGAGGCCCTGATACAGGTCCGACCGCGCCCGGGGATGGATGATGATGCAGCCGGCACCCTTCTCCACGAGCAGCCGGGCCAGGTGATCCGCATTCAGGCACGACGGGTCCCAGCCGGCGCGCATCTTCACGCTCACCGGCAGATTTACGGCCTCAACCACGGCCTCGACCATGGCCTGGGCCTGAGCGACGTCCTTCATGAGAGCCGCGCCCGAGCCCTTCGACACGACCTTTTTCGCCGGGCAGCCCATGTTGATGTCGATCCCGTCGAATCCTTCATGCTGCAGGAAACGGGCGGCAAGCGCGGATTCCTGCGGATTGCTGGAGAAGATCTGGGCGATGAGCGGCCTGTCCTCGGGCGGCCGCTCCAAGATCCGCATGCTGCTCTTTTCCCTGCGGAGGAGACCGGTGGAGCTGATCATCTCGGTATAGGCGAGCTCAGCCCCGTACCGTCGGCACAGGACCCGCAGCGGCCAGTTCGTATACCCGGAAAGGGGGGCGAGGAAGAGCCCTATGCTGAAATCGATATCATAGATCTTCATGGCTGTGAAAGGAATTTTCCCTGATAAAGGCCCGCGCTGTGCATGACCGCCTGAATGGCGTTGATGACCTTGAGCTTCTCCAGGGCCCACAAAGGAGCCACCAGCTCATCCGGGTGCGCATCTCCGGTGAGGCGCTGGATGACCATGTCCTTGGGGAGGTGGGCGAGGACATGGGCGACGGCATGCGCATACGCATCCATGCTCAAAGGGGAATATGCACCCGTGGCGTACATCGCATCCAGGGGGGTCGATCTGATAACGTACAGGAGATGGATCTTGATATCGGTGACCGGCAGGCGCGCCACAAACCGGGCCGTGTTGAGATAGTCATCCAGCTTCTCCCCGGGGAGCCCGATGATCACATGCGCGCAGATGCGCAGGTCATGGCTGTGCGCGAGGTACACGGCATCGGCAAAGGTCTGTGCATCATGGCCGCGGTTGATGCGCACGAGGGTTTCGTCATGGGCGGACTGGAGGCCGTACTCGATCCAGACGAGCCGCTTGTCGGCATAGGATGCGATAAGCCTAATGGTCTCCTCGCTCACGCAATCGGGCCGGGTGCCGATTGCTATCCCGACGATCTCGGGGTAGGGCAGAACC
>CAYGXB010000677.1:0-1570 GCA_964353605.1 uncultured Bacteriovoracaceae bacterium | reverse complement strand
CGACGCTGATCTCATAGCGGCGAGCAACGCGCCTGAACCGCTCCTTCAGTCTGCCGATCTTCTCCAGAATCTTGTCGTAACGCTTGGTTCCATGCTTTTTGCTCAGGGCGTCCCGGACCTTCCCCAGGGCCTCCTCAAAGCGTCGCTCAAAGCGATTCTTGATCCCTTCCTCTTTGATCTCCTTGTCCGTGGAATGGCAATAGAGGGTAACCTCAGCGGCGCCCTGTACCAAGGCCGCCCGGATCAGTCTGCGCGCATCCTCTCTGACCGTGACCATCTCCGCGGGAACCGCACTCTTCTTCTTCCGGGAGACCACGATGTACTGGTAGCCTTGTGCTTTCAGCCAAAGGATGTTGTCCTCCGTGGCGAGACCCGCATCCATGACGATCAGCGGTCTTGCCATGATACCCGGAGAAGAGAGGGCAGCGATCATCCCCGCGAGGGTCCCCGGTTCACTGACGTTGCCGTCAAAAACATCGCTGCGTTTGGGAAATCCATCGCCGTCCACGACCAACCCCAGGGTAACCAAGGGGCAATCGCTCCGCTTCTCTTTGGAAACGCCAAAGTGGGCCTTGCTGTTATACTTGCCCGTGCCCTCGAAAAACGTGTTGGTCAGATCGTATAGGATAATCTTTTCCTCCAGGTTGAACAGGCTGCATTCCCTCACCCGGAGGTGATCCTCGATCTCTTGCTTGTGCCGCCGCAGCATGTCCGATACCCGATAGACCCGATCCTGGGAAAGGGTGCGGAAGTCGGCATCCAGAAGATCATCCAGGGCGCTCATTGTCTGAAGCCATACATGAGTCGCCCTCTCCGAAGACGGGGCGATCAGCCGGGCCGCAATGACCCCCAGGGCGGCGGCGCGTGCAGGTTTATTGAACCCGAGGGTGGTGAGCAGCTCATCCAGCCCGAGCGTTCTGATCGTTTCACAGACCACATGTTCCGCCCCGACAGAACGGGGCAGTTCATTGTCTATCGTATCGATGTCCACCCGCTGATAATCGGGATCGGCTCTCCTGACTGTTGCCTCTCCATGATAGGCGATAATCCTGCGGGCGTACAGATCGGCGAGGCTCTCTACCTCCTCGGGACAGGTAAACAGGGGGTGCTGTCCGGTAACGATCTCCTCGATGCGATTGGCCAGGTCCTTCCAGTGTTCTTCGGGAAGGGAGAAGTCCGCGCCCAGGTTGAGAACCATTCTCTGTCGGGGTCCCCGTTCGGTCCTCAGGGATTCGAGCAGTTTGAAGGTGTGGTACTCCCGACGGTTCTTTTTATCTCTATGGATGACCTTGCGGATAAACATGACGCATGGCTACCACAGAAAAACACGGATGTCAAGACAATCTGCAAATATTTTGGTACTACAAATGACTTTTCAAAGAACCGTCAGGCAGAACTCATGAATATCATTGCACCTGTATTTTGGAACATGGCAAATTTAGCCAAAATCCGAAGCGAAAATCATGAACTTGGGTTAACGCTCACCACAATGGCTCTTTACCATTGCAGCTTAAGGTGGTTTGAAGCCAGCTCCTGCAAGCCGGCTTCGAGGGGCCTCCCCCTCATCTCT
>CAYGXB010000676.1:0-1571 GCA_964353605.1 uncultured Bacteriovoracaceae bacterium | reverse complement strand
GACCTGGCCACCCTCGGTTCCTCATCCAACCGCCCCTCCACCCACGACTTTGCCCTCTTCTCTCACTACCGCCGTATCTTTGCCCTCTACGACTCCGATCCCGCCGGCGATTCTGCTCGTGAGTCTCTCTCAAATTACCCTCGGATAAGATTTCTCACTCTCCCCGCCCATGACCTCACCGACTTCTATCGCTCCGGCGGCGATCTGCTTGATTGGTTTAATTTGCAGATAATAGTTGATTGTTAACTTTGATCAATATTTTCTCTTCGCCCCTTCAGGTGAAAAGTGTGCGCCTCACTCCGAAATCACTGTGCGCCTTGCTCCGGATTTTGCATTACCTACTGATTCCATGGTGAACTATATCCTTGATGAACAATATACATGACCAACGAATCCTCTCCGCCTACTTCAGGTGAAAAGTCTGTGGCATGCTCCAGAATCGGTTTGCGGCTTATTCTGGATATAGTGTGCGTCTTTCTGCGGATTTTGTATTTGGGATTATGTCGAACTTACTCCAATAAATTGTGCTTTATTTAACAAATGGATTAATGCTACAATGATAGTGTCCAATTCAGTCAATTAAGTTCATTTCCATGTAGCTTATACAAGGAGAGCCACATTTGAGCTATGAAGGACTTTTTACTATATTTTTTAGTCGAGAAGACTTTATGTTATCTGGAATTATCCCTAGATAATGAATCAAGGAAAGAAATGGTAAGAATACTTATTTGACCCAATAGAAAGGAAATGGAGGAAGCAATGTCAAACAAATACCACTCCCCAGTCGACCCCAGGTCCACCCAGCAGTACAGCTATCCGGCGAAGCTGAAGAAATTCACGTTGGACATGCAGCCAGATCTTGCCGACGACGAGCTGCGGATCACGTTCCTGGGAACGGGGTGCCCGCCGCCCCGCATCGCTCAGAAAATGATGAGCATCTTCGTCGAGGTCGGACCGTGGATGCCGGATCCCAAGGGTGGTTTTGGCAAGGCGAAGGACTCGTTCGTCTTCGACTGCGGCGCCGGTTGCGCCGCCAACTATGCCGCGATGGGGATCGCAGCCAACCGGATGGACAAGGTCTTCCTCGCACACCTGCACGGCGACCACATGAGCGACCTCACGGTGATCTACGGCTTCGGCCCGGCAGCCGACCGCAAATGGCCGCTGTATGTCTGGGGTCCTGGTCCTTCCGGCGTGGAGAACCCGGGCAGCAGCCCGAACTACTACGAGGACGGCCTCAATGCCTTCTGCAGCCACTTCCGCGAGGTGATGCGCTGGCACAGCGAAGCCTTCAGCTTCGTGCAGACCACCTACCCGGAGTACCAGATCCCAACCCAGCGGGACTGGAACACGCCCGTCCCATTGAAGCCGGTCGGGGGCGACGCCGCCAACGACGGCTACGCCATCGTCCCAATCGAGCTGGACTGGAGGAAGACCGGGCTCGACGGGAGCGGCAGACCCGACTATAGCAACATCGCTTACCAGAACAACGGCGTCAGGATCACGCACTTCCCGGTGATCCACAACCGGAAGGGTTCGCTGGGTTACAAGCTCGAGTGGAACGACCTTTC
>CAYGXB010000675.1:0-1580 GCA_964353605.1 uncultured Bacteriovoracaceae bacterium | reverse complement strand
TAACCCTCAACTTCTTAACTTCTTATTTTCTCAACTTCTGCATTAAGAAAGGGAGGAAAGAATGGCATTGATACCAGAGGTTGCAAAGTATTATGGCAAGTTAAAACATTATATCAATGGTGAATGGGTAGAATCCGGCATAGATAAGTACTTTGAAGATACTAATCCTGCCAATGACGAGGTAATTGCCCATGCTCCTGTTGCGTCTCGGGAACAGGTGGAACAGACAATTGCAGGGGCATTTGAGGCCTTCAAAAAATTCCGTAACATGCCGTTCCGTGACCGCGCACAGTATGTTTTTAATTTACGAGATGTGTTTCGGCAAGACTTTGAATACCTTTGCAAAATCCTTGTTCAGGACCATGGCCGAACCTATGACGAAGCTGTTGGAACTATCCAGCGGTGCATAGAAAATATCGAAGCTGCCGGGAGTTCCATGTACAGCTATTACCGGGGTGAACACGTTGATCAGCTCGCAACCGGCATTGACTGCTACCGTGTCCGAGAGCCGGTTGGTGTTTTCCTCATCATAACTCCTGCAAATATTCCTATGCATGCATGGTCATCCTTTGTGCCTTACGCCATTGCCTGTGGCTGCCCGGTCATTGTAAAGCCAAGCCGGTATGTGCCTTTGGCTTCTGATGCCGTCTTCAAGGTCACTGAGAAGATCGGCCTGCCACCGGGTGTGGTAAATCTTCTCCACATGGGCCCCGAAAGGGAGCTGAACAAGGTGATACTTTCTGATCCGAGGATTAGCGGCGTGGGGCTTATCGGATCTACGGCAGTGGGCAGGGAGCTTTTCGAGATATGCGGAAAATATGGAAAGCGTTCATCCTTAAATGGAAACGGAAAAAACTATATCGTTGTCATGCCTGACGCAAACCTTGACCAGGCTGCGCAGTATCTGCTGCGCGGTTGTTTTGGAATGACAGGTCAGCGCTGTCTTGGTTCAGATAACGTTGCAGTTATCGGTGATATCTATGATGAGCTAAAAGAAAAGTTCATTGCTGCCGCCAAGACAATAAAGGTTGGTTACGGCCTTGATGAATCGACAGAGATGGGGCCTCTCACGAGCAAGGCGGGCAAAGAGAAGGTAGAACATTTCATCGAACTGGGCCTTAAGGAAGGAGCAAAAATGGTCCTCGATGGTCGTGGGATTAGCATACCCGGATATGAAAAAGGTTATTTCCTAGCGCCGACAATCTTAGAAGGTGTTGATCCTTCCATGGAAGTGGCAAAAGAAGAGGCCTTTGGGCCGTTGGCAAACCTTATCCGTGCGGACAATCTTGACCAGGTGATCGGATGGATAAATTCGACGAATTATGGACACTCTGCATGCATTGTTACCGAGAGCGGAAAGACTGCACGGAAATTCATCCGTGAGTGCGAAGTCGGTAACATAGGGGTGAATGCAGGTATTCCGCAGCCTTATTCATTCTTTGGCCTTGGTTCTAAGAAGGACTCTTTCTTTGGCAATGCGAAATCAAGGATGGATTCTATCGGTCTTTTCCTTGATGAGAAGACGGTTACGCTGAGATGGGTGTGAGAAAAGAAGGGTTCAAAGGGTCGAGGGTTCTAGG
>CAYGXB010000674.1:0-1586 GCA_964353605.1 uncultured Bacteriovoracaceae bacterium | reverse complement strand
AGGCAGAGGCCCCAGGATACCTTCGAGCCGTTTGGCGCCACCGTACTTGCCCTGAAGACCTCCGAGTTTCGCAACGGGGTGAGCAAACTCCACGGCGTGGTTTCCCGGAACATGTGGAAGGATATGTGGCCACATGTCAGGTCGGATGAGATCCCCATCTCCTCCATAACGAACGGGATTCATATCCCCTCGTGGATATCCGCCGAGATGGCCGACCTCTTCGATCGCTATCTCGGTCCGAAATGGAAGGAGGATCCAGACAGTCAGAAGCTCTGGGAGCGGATCGATGAAATACCGGATGCCGAGCTCTGGTCGACCCATGAGCGGCGCAGGGGCAGGCTCGTGGCCTTCTGCAGGAACAGGCTCATCAAACAGCTCATGCGGCGCGGGGTGAATCCCCGGGAGATCGAGCGGGCCAAAGAGGTGCTCCACCCTGAGGCCTTGACCATAGGGTTTGCAAAGCGCTACGCCACGTACAAACGTGGTCTCCTGATCTTCAAGGATCTCAATAGACTCAAGGCGATCATCTCGAACAAGGAAAGACCGGTCCAGCTCATCATCTCAGGCAAAGCCCATCCACGGGACAATGAGGGGAAAGAGATCATCCAGCACATCATCCATATCACGCGCGAAGATCCATTCCGGGACAGGGTCGTCTTCATCGAAGACTACAACATGAATATCGCCCGCTACCTCGTGGAGGGTGTAGACGTGTGGCTCAACAATCCGCGGAGGCCGCTCGAGGCGTGCGGGACATCGGGAATGAAGGCCACCGCGAACGGGGCGCTCAACCTGAGCATCCAGGACGGCTGGTGGGACGAGGGTTACGAACCGAGCCTTGGCTGGTCGATCGGCAAGGACGAGAAATACGACAACTGGGAGACCCAGGACCAGGTCGAGAGCAAGGCCATCTATGATATCCTGGAGCGTGAGATTATCCCCTTGTTCTATGAGCGGGGGCTCGACGGCCTGCCGCGAGGGTGGACCGCCATGATGAAGAAGTCTATGCGCACGCTGTGTCTTGAGTTCAACTCCAACCGTATGGTGGCGGAGTATATGGACCGGTGCTACATGGAGGCCGCCCTCAACCAGAGAGTCCTCACCGCAGAGGATTTCAAGCCTGTCAAGGACATGGTGAAGTGGAGCAAGCATATTACCACGCACTGGAAGGAAATCCGGATACTCGATATGTACCACGAAGGTCCCGACGAGGTGAAGGTGGATAGCGAGATCGTCATCAGGGCCAAGATCCAACTCGGCGCGATTGAACCTGGTCAGATCAGCACCCGCGTCAATTATGGATACCTTGATGATGCCGATAACCTCTCCGATGCCAAAGACCTCATCATGGAGCATGAGAAAAGCCTGGGCGGTGGAGTTCACCTGTTCAAGGCCCATCTCGTGTGCGAGGGCACGGGGCAGTTCGGCTATACCATACGGATCTTGCCCAGCCATGAACAATGCAAGTATCCCGTTGACCTCGGGCTCATCTCCTGGGCTGAGGTGTAAGGGCCAGGGGTGGTTTTAAATCCTAAAACCTCTCCTGAATCTTGAAAGAGGCTAGACATGCGCGGGGCAGGCTGGCA
>CAYGXB010000673.1:0-1600 GCA_964353605.1 uncultured Bacteriovoracaceae bacterium | reverse complement strand
ACGACGAAAACGCGATTGGCGGGTAAAGAGACGACCAATCAATTGCGATTTACTGATATCTGGGTCAAGCGAGATGGACACTGGAAGTGTGTGGCCGCGCATAATTCGTCAATAGCCCAGAAGTAAAATATCGGCGAACAAACAGAGTTGGGCCCCCCGCTGTCTGATCAGGTATTGGTCTGACCACCAAGGCTGAGCTAGACCCGGCTTGACACCCAGTATCCAGCGACGTCTAATAATCTCATCTAAATCAAGAAGGGATATATGCGAATCAGAATCTTTCTGTTGGTTTTTATTGGTGCAATGGAGTTGGCAATCGGAACCAACGTCCTGCTGGCAAAGCGGGCTGGCCAGTCGAAGTCCGCGTGGTTTTTGTCTCAGGATGCGCCAATCGCGGCACAACTGCTAGGCACTTGGAGATTGGTGGCGGTATCAGAAGAGGAAGGGGGACGAGCTATGGAAAGCCCCATCTATGGGGCGCATCCGGTCGGCTACCTAATGTACGACTCTACCGGTCACGTGTGTGTTCAACTTATTAACACAGCTCGGCCCCGATGGAAGGACGGCGACGTCCCGACGCCGGAAGAAGCGCGCTCTGCGATTATTGGTTTCGGCGGGTACTGTGGTCGCTATGAAATCCATGCAGATGAAGGCTGCATTGTCCATTTCCCGGAAGCCGATATCGATCCGAATGAGATTGGGCAGGCACTGAAGCGCTTCTTCACGCTAAATGGCGACCGACTGCAACTGAAGGCTGTTGAGCGACGGGCCACCGATGGAGTACTAACGACGAAAACCCTCACGTGGACAAGAGTGAGGTGAATGGTTACATAGGTCCGGCCTCTACTCGGCTTTCTCCTCGCAAATTTAAAGCAGTAATGTCGCCTGACCTAAACTCGGTTTGAAAAGTGCCGCTCTCTCCTGTCGTCCTGCTGTCGTCAAAATAGTCAAAACACGGCATCTAAACGGTCATTATTCCCCGCAAAGGGTTTCCCAACGTAGGTGCCGGAGGGCCTTACTTCTTCTTGCTGGCTAGGTGGACATAGAGATAAAGAAACCCGGGAATCGCGAAGATGGCGAATCCAAATGCGAAGAAAAGCAACCTCATGGGCGCCGCCGACATCCGGTGCAGGTTACCCGGAGAGGCGAGAGCCGTCACGAAACTGAGCAAGGTCCCTCCGAGGATGAGGACGGCGGCCGGGAGGTCTCTAAACCATCCGACGACGCCACCCACGAAGAGCAAGAAGAATCCGGCACCAGTCAAGTGCTCTAGAATCGTGCGCCCCTCGGTGATGTTTTCCATCATCCCGAAGAGCGCAATCAACGCGCCTAGCGTACCGAAAATTCGCGCGATCCTGCGGATTGCCGAAACCGATGGTCTGTCTAAAAAAGCGTTCATATCACGCCCCTCCTATCCTATTGTCTGTGGTTCAACCTATATCAAAGCGAAAAGGAGAAGTCAATTCGAGGGAGGCAGACCTCTGCCCATTTCACACGGGCGTCACAAACTGTGATAAAAACTCGTCTAATTCGGACTAGTGGAGCGTACTAGGAAAATTGATAATTGCAGGGAAAAAAAGGGAAAGAACCGAGAGCCAGC
>CAYGXB010000672.1:0-1603 GCA_964353605.1 uncultured Bacteriovoracaceae bacterium | reverse complement strand
TGACAGCCATCATACCCATGCGCGAGGCAAAATCTAGCTTCTCCTGGACAATATCAGCAATGATTACCTGGCTGCACCCTCCCGCTATTGCTGCCATCGCCGTCACGAGCCCGATTGTTCCCGCACCGATAACCAGAGCTACGTCACCTGGTTTTATCTGAGCCTTTCGGGCTGCGTGCAGCCCAACCGCGAAAGGCTCTACCAGCGCTCCCTCTTCGAAACTAACATTTTCAGGTAGTTTGAACACAAACATGGCTGGATGAACTAGCGTTTCCCGCAAACAACCGTGCACCGGTGGTGTCGCCCAAAAGCGAACGGCCGGATCAAGGTTATACATTCCCAACCTACTTGCTTTGCTATTTGGGTCGGGAATGCCTGGCTCCATACAAACTCTGTCACCCACCTTCAGGTGTTTCACATCCTTCCCGACCTCGATAACCGTACCGGACGCCTCGTGGCCCAAAACCATAGGCTGCTTCACTATAAAAGGCCCAATCGCGCCGTGCTGATAGTAATGCACATCGCTGCCGCAGATGCCTACGGTGTGAATCTGGATACGTACGTCAGCTGTCCCAAGGGGCTCCTCTATGTGAATATCACGGAGCTTGAGTTGCTTTGCTTTTTCCAGTACAAGTGCTTTCATACTTCATCCTTGCGCTCTAATATCGGTGTGTCAGTAGTCTATTGCAGTCTGGTTTCGCTGTCAATTGTTCTTCACTTTTCAACGTAAGCCATGTTCGGAAAAATGTTTAATCAATCTGGCCCGCCATTAATATATAGCTAGTGCACAGTAGAAGTTCTTTTTAATAGGTCCAGGCGTCCCGAGTTATACTGCGTTGAGATGGAGTATTCGGGCATATCTGCTATACTACTGCTAGGAAACAACGCCATTAAGAGAAGAGGGTAGAAATCGTGAAAGTAACAAAAGAAGGGCTAAAAAGGCTAAAGAGTAAGTACAGTAGCTATTTAGAGGGAGAAATACTGGATAAGTTCTGTGAAGAGTTCGGAATAAGGATCGCCTCTGGCCATTGGGCAGCTGGTGGTTTTGCCGACCGTTTTGCGCCGGGCGGATACAATCCCGGTCTCGATGGCAGTGCTGTTGCTCAGATTGAGCGGGTAGCAAAAGCAGGAATCAAAGGGGTGGAATTTCACGAAGCCCTTTTTCTCGACGAGAAATACAAAAGAGATAAACTTAAAGTTGCCGAAGTGAAAAAAGCATTGACTGAACATGGGGTAGAGCCCACAAATATGAACATCAACCTTTTCTCAGACCCGAAATGGAGGCTTGGGGGTATAACCAATGCCAATAGATCCATTCGTGAACATGCACTTGCCATTGCTCTGCAGGGTGTAGATATTGCAGAAGAAGTAGGTTGCAAAAGCGTTTCTTTATGGCCTGGTTCTGATGGGTGGGACTATAATTTTGAAGTGAACTATGGCCAATTGCTCGACCGGTTTGTTAAAGGCTGTATCGTGATAAATAAAAAGGCGAAATCTACAGGACTCAAGTTTGGAATAGAAGCTAAGCTCCACGAACCACGAGAGGGCAACATGGTCATTCCCACAACACATATGGCAATCCTGCTAGCAAAGATGGTCAATG
>CAYGXB010000671.1:0-1604 GCA_964353605.1 uncultured Bacteriovoracaceae bacterium | reverse complement strand
CAATGCACCCTCGCACCCTTGCCCCCTCGACCCTCCGTTGATTGCTTGCGCATGATGCCAGGGCCCTGATCGCGTCCTTTTCAGTTTTCGGCATATCTATATATTTTCTATAAACACTATATTCCTTGTGCGGCATCTATTAATTATTGGGAACTCCATCAACCTATAGAATGTGGGAAAAATGGGACTGAAAGCGTGGATGATACCGCATGAGATCCGGTTCTTCGACCTGCTAGAGAAGCAACTGGCGATAGTGAAGGAAGGCACCGTCATCCTGCAAGAGATGATGGAAGACAAGGACGGAAAGGGACCGGGCCATTACCAGAAGAAGCTGCGGAAGGTGGAGCACATCGGCGACGACACCGTCCACGAAGTATATCACGAGCTGAACAAGACCTTCATCACCCCCATCGACCGCGAGGACATCATCACGCTCACCTCGCGGATGGATGACATCCTCGACCACATGAACGCCGCCACCCGCAGGATGGTCATCTATGCCGTGGACCCGCGCAAGGACGAGGTCATCAAGAGCTTCGCGCGAATACTCTGCGACAGCGTCGACCAGCTCATGAAGGCCCTCCGGGGCATCCGCCACCTGCCCGCCGGCAAGGACACCGAGAAGTACATGCGCCATATCCACCGTCTGGAGAACGAAGCGGACGATGTGCACCTCGACGCCCTCGGATGCCTGTTCAACGGCATGGGCCTTGACCCGGTCACCATCATGAAGCGCAAGGAGATCTACGATATGCTCGAGACCGCCACCGACAAGTGCGAGGATGTCGCGAACATCATCGGCGACATTGTCGTCAAACATGCCTAAGGGGCAAATCATGGTGAATCATCGCTCATCCGAATACCACGAGGTGAAGTGAGATGGAAACGCTGACGCTCGTGGTCGTGGCGATGGCGTTCTCCTTCGATTTCGTAAATGGATTCCACGATGCTGCCAACGCCATAGCGACCATAGTCGCCACGAAGGTCCTCTCCCCTGTCCAAGCCGTGACCATGTCGGCGATCGGCAACTTCTGCGGCATGGCCATCGGTCTTCTCGTCGGCGTACAGATAGCCACTACCATAGGAAAGGGCATCATCGACACGAACCAGATCTCGGGCTGGGCGGGCGTCCACCTGATACTGGCCGTGCTCATAGGAGCCATCGCCTGGGATCTGATAACATGGTGGCTGGGCCTCCCGACCTCCAGCAGCCATGCGCTCGTGGGCGGGCTCATGGGCGCGGCGCTTGCCGCCGTCGGCACGGGCGCAGTGCTCGGGCCGGATTTATACAGCCTTGGCTTTTTCGCGCTATATACCGCTGCCGGAGGCCTGATCGGAGCGGTGATATGGACCGCCATGGGCGGCTGGACCGAGAGGGGCGGCATCAAGCTCCACCTTGTGTTCGGATTCGTTGCAGGGGCCGTGATCGCCGGCGCGATCGCCGGATGGTACCTGCAAAAGAAGCTCTTGGGCCTCACGGTCACGGTAATGTTCATGGTATTCTCTCCGCTCATCGGCATGGGCGTGGCATTTTTGATAACATCTGCCACGATGCATGCCCTGAGGCGAAAGAAAGCCCAGACAGTGAACTGGTATTTCCGCAA
>CAYGXB010000670.1:0-1610 GCA_964353605.1 uncultured Bacteriovoracaceae bacterium | reverse complement strand
TGAACTGCACCCTTTAGACCGGACACAAAAAGAAAGACCCCGAATGAGTTAAGAGGACAGGCACCTTGTTTCGTAGGGTGTCTGTCTTGTTTTCAATTGTATCCTTTCATAGTTGTAGAAGTAAATATATTCATCGACGAGCTGTTGGGCAGTTTCGAAGGTTGGGTTTTTGAAATGGCGGAGATACTCTTCTTTGAGATGGCCGAAGAAGTTTTCGATGCAGGCATTATCCCAGCAATTGCCTCGGCGCGACATAGAGGCAGTGATGTTATACTCAATGGCAAGGACATCGTGATACGCATGCGAAGTGTATTGGTGCCCTTGGTCACTGTGGAGGATCAGTCCATCAGTGACCTTTTCTTTTTGTTTGGCCTGGCGAATAGTGCTGGTAACCAAAGCGATCGAGTTGTTGTGATCCAAAGCATGGGCGACAATAAAGCCATCGTAGAGGTCCTTGATCACGGAGAGATAAGCCCAGCCTTCCTGGGTCATGACATAGGTGATATCGGTGACCCATTTTTGGTTGGGGTGCGTGGCAGTGAAATCGCGGTTGAGCAGATTGGGATAGCGATGGTAAGTGCCAATTTCTTCCAATTTTCTGTACATTTTGCGTTTTCGAGCCCGGGAGTGGATATTCAGCTTGTTCATCAGCCGCAAAACCGCCTTGTGGTTGATGGCCAGACCATATTTTTGCTGCAACCAGAGTGTCACCCGACGATACCCATAGATCTTGTGGGAAGCTTCATAGGCTTCCTGGACCAGATCCAGCCGTTCCCGATCCGGATCTGCCCAGCCGATCCTTTTGGCCCAGGCATAATATGCTGCTCGCGAGACACCAAAGAATTCGCTCATCGCAGTCACTTCGAATTCTTCCCTGTGGTGGTAGATCGCCCGATATTGCGCTGCGCGAGCCGCAGTCCCCGCAATTCGGTATGGAATTTTTTTAGCAGCGCCACCTCCATCCGCAGACGCTCCAACTCACGCTGCTCGGCTTCCGTTTTCAATGGCCTCCCAATCGGCTTATGAAAACTCGCTTCGCCTTCCTGGCGATACATCCGCACCCATGCTTCAATTCGATCCGCTTTCCGAACTCCAAGTTGCTTTGCAATGACCGCATAGGTTTGATGTTCTTCCAAGAACATCCGCACCGCTTCTTCCTTGACCTTTACTTCGTAATGCAGCATCCCTTTTCTTCCAGACATAAAAACACCTCCTGTGCTTGATTTTCTCACAGGGGGTGCTTTCTTTTCGTGTCTTGTTTTAGGGGGTCAGTTCACTCAGGAGGTCTTATTTATGACG
The DNA here is from genome assembly GCA_964353605.1 of uncultured Bacteriovoracaceae bacterium. Classification (GTDB taxonomy): domain Bacteria; phylum Desulfobacterota; class Desulfomonilia; order UBA1062; family UBA1062; genus CAYGXB01. Next base: position 311 of record CAYGXB010000670.1, on the reverse strand, counting down.
AGGATATCGGTATTCTTACTAACATCTACAGCCTAGAGGTATTCACCACTAATTTGGCTGGAGATGTATCAGAATCTATAATTATCTGGTGTGCCTTGACTTTTTATTGTCGTTGAGTTAACCAGGTATTTTTTGGAACACAATACCAAATAAGGAGATCAGGTAACACAAAGTAATAATTACAAAGGCTGACAACATTCCGTATTGGAGACCTGGATACAGGGACCCTTGTGGGTAAACCACCTGAAATGACACCCTCGTCAGCCACAATATACATGTTGCGGCAAGCACAACTATTATTGAATACCTAT
>CAYGXB010000669.1:0-1624 GCA_964353605.1 uncultured Bacteriovoracaceae bacterium | reverse complement strand
ACAAAGGCCTTAACGACCTCCATGGCGATCGGGTCCGGCTTACCGATCACACCCGCTTCTGCAACAGCAGGATGTTCTATGAGAACCGATTCGACCTCAAAAGGACCCACCAGATGTCCTGCCGTGTTGATCACATCGTCTGTACGACCCACAAACCAGTAGTAGCCCTCTTCATCTCTCCTTGCTCTATCGCCCGTGATGTACCACCCATTCTTGAACCGTGATTGATACAATTCATCCTTTTTCCAGTAGGTGCGAAACATGGAGGGCCATCCAGGAATGAGGGCCAGGTTTCCCTCTTTGCCATAGGGCAGCTCATAGAAATCATCGTCCAGAATCCCTGTTTTGATCCCTGGAAAGGGTCTTCCCATGGAGCCGGGCTTAATGTCCTGAATCGGGTAATTGGAGATCATGATGGATCCGGTTTCGGTCTGCCACCAGTTATCGTGAAAAGCCTTCCCGAAGATCTCCTTTCCCCAGACGACCGCCTCAGGATTGAGAGGCTCACCTACACTGCACATGTGACGCAAGGAATCAAAGCGATACTGGCGGGGGAGTTCATCTCCGGCCTTCATCAGCATCCGGATGGCTGTCGGTGCTGTGTACCAAACAGTGACTTTCTTTCGTTCAAGGAAGCTGTACCAGTGTTTAGCACTGAATCCCCCTTCGTAGACGACTTGTGTGACCCCATTCGACCAGGGACCAAACATCCCGTAGGAGGTTCCGGTGACCCAACCGGGATCTGCCGTACACCAATAGATATCTTCCTCTTGAAGGTCCAGGACATACTTAGCGGTGGCGTAATGCCCAACGACGGCCCCATGCGCATGGACAGCCCCCTTGGGCTTGCCCGTGGTGCCGGAGGTGTAGTGCATTATGGCGTAATCTTCTTTGTGAGTCTGAACGATATCGAAGGATTCAGAGGCCTCGGCCATCACCTTATCATACAATAAACCAGTCGGGTCTTCCCTTACTTCTCCTCGGTGAACTAGGATGATATTTTTAAGAGCAGAGAGTTCAGGAATAATCTCAACGATTTTCTTTTTCAGAGCAGGACTGGTTATCAATACCTTTGCCCCGCTATCTGCCAGACGGTCCTTGACTGCATCCGGTCCGAAGGCTGAAAACAGTGGACCAATGACTCCACCTGCTTTAAGCGTTCCCAGAATGCCGATAAATAACTCCGGGACTCGTTCTAAGAAAAAGAAGACCCGGTCACCTTTCCTGACACCAAGCTCTTTGACTAAGACATTGGCAAACTTATTACTCAGCCGTGATAGATCCAGGAAGGTGTAATCCTCTTCCTCGCCTTTTTTGCTCTCCCATATAAGAGCCTTCTTGTCCCTTCGATCCGTTTTCAAGTGTGAGTCGATGGCCACATGGGCGATGTTGATATGTTCCCGGTCGGACCAGTCTAACTCTCGGGACACTTTATCCCAGCTAAATTCCTCGCACATCATACGATAATCCCGGAGATTGGGCTTGACTAAATATTGCTCGAAAGGGATCTTGGTTATTTTAGGATATTCCATACTCGGCCTCCTTCCACACGTATTAAAACAAGCTCACTTCCCCCTTCAATACGGTAGCATTCATTGCTCGACCCAAACCTTATGCCATCAAA
>CAYGXB010000668.1:0-1627 GCA_964353605.1 uncultured Bacteriovoracaceae bacterium | reverse complement strand
TGACGCAGGCGTGTTCAACCTTTACATGTGACTCCAGGATCTCCTCCACCTCGTGGGGATAGACCTTCTCTCCGCCGGTGTTTATGGTTTCCGTCTTGCGTCCTACGACGATCAGCTCGCCCTCTTCATCCAGGTACCCGAGATCCCCGGAGCGGAACCATCCATCCCGCATGACCTCGGCGGTCTTTTCCTCTTCCCCGTAATATCCTTTCATCACCGTGGGGCTGCGGTAGAGGATCTCCCCCACCTCTCCCTGGTTTGCCTGCGATCCATCCTCTTTCATGATGCGCATTTCCAACCCTGTGATGGGCATCCCTACGGACCCGTCCTTGAGATCTTCGGGTGCGGCATCGATCCTCAAGGTGGTATCCGGGGTCATCTCGGTCTGCCCGAAGACATCGACGACCACCGCGTTCGGGAATTCCTCGAGGATGCGCTTTTTTCGCTCGGAGGGTGTGACACCGGTCCCGGTTACGGCGACCAGAACCGCACTCCGGTCATACGCATGGAGCTCCGGATAATCCAGGACGATCTTCCATTGGGTCGGGACGAACATGACCAGCATGGGGCGGTCCCTTTCAATGATCTCCAGCACCTCGCGGGGGTCGAAGTGGATGGAAGGGCGCAGGACGAAATTGCAGAGCCCGGAGATCGGGCCGGCTATCAGGTTCTGATAATTTGCCATATGGAACAAGGGCATGTTGAGAAACATCTTGAAGCCGCCGGTCAGCCTGTTGAGCAGCGGCGCTAGTGGGGTTGCAAACGTCTTGGGGAGGAGGCGTGGGATCATCCGGCCCAGCGCCATGCGGATGCGGGGACTCTGCAGGAGCAAATCAATCCCGCGCTCGATGCCGGGGATGGGGAGCAATCTGCCGATGATGCGACTGAAGTTCCCCTTGGGTGCACTCGCGAGACGGCCGAGGAGGTCCCCAAAGACGGCGGCGGTGAGGTGCCAGAAATTATCATAGGTCAACATTACCCCTTTCGGGAGGCCGGTGGTGCCGCCGGTATAGCAGATGGTGCACACATCATCCCCTGTCGTGGGCACAACCAGCGGTTCCACATCGGGATTGCGGGCCATCAAGGCTTCATAATCGAGCATATCATCGGGGATCGCTTTTCCCCCGCGTGCACAACAGATGTATGTCTTCACGTTCTTGCACATGGGCCGCGCTTTGAGGACCTCTTCGAGAAACAGATCTTCGAAGATATACAGCACAGCATCGCAGTGATTGGTCTGGTATTCGATCTCGCGCGCAACGAAACGGAAGTTCATGGGGACGGGCACCGCCCCGATCTTCTGGAGCGCGAAATTGGCCTCGATGAACTCGGGACAGTCATGGAACATGATGACGACATGCTCCCCTTTTTTCACCCCGAGCGTAAGCAGCGCATGGGCAAACCGGTTTACCCTGCGGTTGAGCTCCCGCCAGCCGATCTTCCGCGGCCCGTACGTGATGGCCTTGCCATGGGGATTGTATCGCGCCATAGCGGCGATCAGCTCTCCGAAACTTTTTCTATTCATTTTTCCCTCCTCCGCCTTCAGGCCAGACCATACGCACAGCATGGAAAACCTTAATGATTAAGGATATGCTCATACCGGGAAATGTCAATGGGGTGAGATATT
>CAYGXB010000667.1:0-1630 GCA_964353605.1 uncultured Bacteriovoracaceae bacterium | reverse complement strand
GCACCCCGCACTCCCGGATTCCCTGCCCGACCCCTTTTTCGTTGTCATAGGCCGAGGCGGTGTCGATGTGGCGATAGCCGGCCTTCACCGCCCACTTCACCGAATTTATGACCTCGCTTCCATCCGGAGTCTGCCAGGTGCCGAGGCCTAGCCAGGGCATCAAGACCCCGTTTCTCAGCTTTGCACAGTCTTGGATGCTCGTGATCATTTCCTTCATTCTCCGCTCTTCGAAGACCAGGGTTTGCTCCGCAGATAGCTGACCACGGCCTCGAGGGACTTCTGGTGATCTTTCCAAGACGGGTAGTATTCCACCCCGAAGTACCCCCGATAACCGGTCGACTCGATTGCCTGGATGATGGTTGGATAGTCATTCTCACCCAGGAAATGTTCCTTTCTGCCCGGCACAGCCGCCGAGTGGAAATGGCTTATCAGGTCGATATTCTTGACGATGCCGTCGATGATGTTTCCTTCCATGACCTGCATGTGGTAAATGTCGCAGATCATCCGCACCCGCGGGTGGTTCACGCACTTGATGATCTCGAAGGCCACGCGGGGCAGGTCGAGGTATTGGCCCTTGAGGTCGACGAAGGAGTTGACGGGCTCGATGTGGATGCGGATGTCGTGTTTTTCGGCAGGCTCGACGAGCCGCTTGAGGTTCTCGATGATGATGTTCTTCTGGGTGTCGGCTTTGCTTTCGAGGTTGCCTGCCAGAATGAACATCGCAGAGCAGCCCATTTCCTTCATTGCCCGTGCCGTCTCCTCGACGCCTCGGGCGACCAGCGGGTAGGGGCAGTTCAGGGTAATGTCGAATATCCCCTTCATGCAGCACATGGCGATGCTGACTTTGCTTGCCGCCGCGAGACGCGCGATCCGGGAGGCATCCTTTACCGTGGGGTCCCAGAACTCAACTGCTTTGAAACCGAGGTCCGCCGCGCACTGGATTCTGTCATAGAAGTCCAGGTCGGTGAGGAGCGGCTCAATGTTCAACGAAAGTTCAAGCATGTACCCACCTCACGATATCACGCCGATTGTACTTTGCATTCCACGACGAAGTAAATCCGGTTCTTGACAAACTCGATGGAGCGCCGTGCCAGCTCGTCCAGGTCCGCCTCGCTCGCGCCCCCCGTCCTGTCGTTCCACACCGCGCAGCCCTGTCCGACGTCGCCGCCCGGGATGATGAAAGGCTCCATCCCCAGGGTGCCCTGATAACGAAGCTTGCCGAGCGCCCGGAAGATCTCATCCCAGGGCATAAAGCCCTTCCCCGGGTAGTGCCGATTGTGCTCGCCCAGGTGCATGTGGCCGAGGTTCTTTCCCGCGCGCAGAAGAGCTTCAGCGATGTTGTCCTCCTCGATGCTCAGATGGAAGGTGTCCAGGGTCAGCTTGAGGTTCGAGCTACCCACCTCCTCCACGAAGGCGTTGCCCTCGGTCGCGGTGTTGAGGAGGAATTGCTCGAAACGGTTGGTGGGCTCCACGCAATACGTGATCCCGAAACCTTCAGCCGTGGGCAGGACTTCCTTCATGCTCTTGATCGATCTTTCCCGATAGAAGGGTTTTTCCCGAAGGTCATCGAGGCGGGAGCCCCAGGCGATGTAGTTGACGCCTCCGAATATCCTTCCCTTAAGAAAGCCAA
>CAYGXB010000666.1:0-1639 GCA_964353605.1 uncultured Bacteriovoracaceae bacterium | reverse complement strand
CATCCCTACCTCCCGCTAATTCCAACTGTATATCATCACATAAAAACGAGTATGGTGTCCCCAGATTTAAAAAAAGAGGGATGAAAGCCATGAAGAAGGATTTCTTCCATTATGATCGCCTGCCGTTTATTAAATACAAGGCGATATGAGAGGTGAAAATTATAAGAATCTACACGAGATCGCATGAACGCCGGTTGAGATCGGTTTTGACTTGCTGGGAGTATGTCAAAATTGTTCCCGGTGTACCAGGGCAGGCAGCCCAGAGTGTCGTGTTTAACAGCATATTGCCTTGCATTTAATGTCTGAATATGCTGCAATTGTGCTTCGGATAACTAGTTATGTAAAGCACATGAGCAGTATATTATTGTTATGCGATCAGCAAAATAAGCAAAAGGAATCGATGATACATATTCTATTACATTTTCTCATTCCAGCAATTGTTGTTGGTTTGTTTTTTCGGGAAGAATGGAAATTGGCATATTTTAGTATGATTTCCACAATGCTCGTAGACATCGACCATTTACTTGCAGATCCAGTGTATGATCTAGGACGCTGTAGCATAGGCTTCCATCCTTTACATGGTTTTTTACCAATTGCACTTTATTTTTCACTTTGTTTTATCCCAAGACTCCGTTATGTCGGCATTGGGTTGGTGATTCATATGGCCTTGGATTCATTGGATTGTCTAATGACAAATGGCGTTTGGTTTGTTTAACGATTTTTTAAAATTTTTGCATAACCAAACGTATACAGCAGCCTGATATCGCAGCCGCTGATCCCGATTGACCATATTAAAGCACATCTGACCGAGATCACATGAATGATAAAAATATAGGGTAATCATTTTAGGAATAGAATTATGTCTGTTAATCTTCTCTTATCGGACATGAAATTTAAGAATGCAGATTCTCACATCGAAGGGTAGTTAGGACCTTTCGCGGGAGGGCAATCAGTGGGGTCCACTCCAGGTACCCAGTACCTGTGGATTGATCATGAGGCGGATGATGCCACCGATGTAGTTTTTCCCATAGGGGAGATTGAACCCGAAGTGCCCGCCCTGGTCTGTCTCAAGGGCTGCAATCCACGGGTTGCCCTCAGTGGCCAGCATCACCTCTTCAAACATTGTGTGTTGTACTGCCGGGTCATCGAACGCGCTCACCAGTACCAGTGGGGTGCGTACCCGGCCTATTACCCCGGCAATCCGGGTGGATGCCATGAACGCATCAAGGTTCTCAAGACTGAACTCAGTGTTCCATGTGTCCTGATTATATTTTCGAAGCAGGGCTATTCTCTTGTCAAAGGCATCTCGAAGGAAGACAGCGACATCACTGCATTTGAGATCGAACTCTGTGTCCGTGGTATTAACGTAGCGGTAATGGGGAACAAACTGCTTATCGATCAACATCCACAGTCCCAGGCTCCCGTTCATATCAACAAATGATTTTTTAGGCACTGTTTTATAATACCCCGCCCACGGATTCTCGACTCCTTTGGGTGTTTCCAGCTGGGCAAACTGCATTCCGGGCGCCTTTTGAAAGTCAGGGGCAATGGAGACTGCCATGCCGGCATCAAAGAGATTCAGGCCCAGCCGTGTATCTTCAATCAATGCGTGCACCACAGTCTGCCCGCTCATGCTGAC
>CAYGXB010000665.1:0-1640 GCA_964353605.1 uncultured Bacteriovoracaceae bacterium | reverse complement strand
GGAGGGTGGTATGCCACAGGTGATTATAGATCCTTCTACAACGAATGCCATGAGGCTGCCCAAAGAGGATTTATCGCCATATCGATCGATTATCATCTCACTCCTTATCAAGGAAACACCACGGGGAAGGTTTGGCCCGAACAGCTGGATGACGCCAAAATGGCGGTAAAATGGTTGCGGAGCGATCATGCCATATATTATAAAGGCTCCCTCTATAGACTCAGTCAAATCATACAAACCAATGCCATTGGGGTAGCCGGAGAATCGGCCGGTGCACATATCGCCTTGATGATGGGGTTGACCAATAGTACGATGGATAATAGATACTATCACTATAGCCCCATGAGCGATGTTCAGGCGGTATGCTCGATGGCCGGCACGACACACTTCTTATCTGCTTATTATGAATCCCAGGGCGAGGGAGATCCAGTCGGCTTCATAGAAGCTTTGTTGGAACCGGACCCGGTTCTTGCCGCCCTCGTTGACTTTGATGATCCCTGCACTTTCGAATACAATTGCTACTTCAATACAAAGACAGGGGCGTGTATGCAAGAAATCGTGCCCCAGGGAAGCACACATCCTTTTGGATTGTTGGCATACGCCAGTCCGTATTATCAATTCTGTCCGGACGCATACAATCAGTGCAAATCGCCCATCTACAATGATGTTCCGATCATGATGATGATTGGAACCGATGACCAAACCGTGCCCTATGCATCACAGCACGAGCCTTTTTTTAATAAGCTCGACGGGCCTAAAGAAGAAGTGGTCTATTGCAAAGATCAGATCCTGTGTGTCTGTGGACATTCCTTCACCTTTCACATCACTGATCGAAACGAGAGGATGTTCAGATTTTTTAATGATCGCTTACCATGAAACCTGTATGGATTTCTATATTCAGCGGGATGTGCTTTACGGCCTCATAAACATCAGATACCACGTGATCATAGCCGGCCCCCAGAACAGATAAATGATGGCTGCCAGCGAGAGAAAAGGACCGAAGGGGATCGCCGTTTTCATGTCTTTCTTCTGAAAGTATATCCAAGCGATCCCGACGATTGCGCCGATCAGGGAAGAGACAAAGATGGTAAAGACAACCCCCCGCCAGCCGATGAAAACCCCGATCATGCCGAGGAGTTTGACATCTCCGCCGCCCATCCCCTGCTTGCCGGTCAGGATGTAATATCCGTAGATGATGGTTATGAGAAGCCCTGCCCCGAGGGCAAGGCCGATGAGCGCATCCTTATAGGAGAGAGGGAGCCAGGGTACTGCAATGAGGCCGACGATGATCCCGCCTAGGGAGATGCGATCCGGGATGATCTGATGGTCGAGGTCGATGAAGGTGATGACGAGAAGGGCGCAGGCAAGCATATAATAGAGCACAAAAGTGACCGAGAGCCCAAAACGATACAGGAGGCTGACTACCAGGCAGGCGCTCGCTAGTTCCACGAGGGGATAACGGGGTGATATCCTCTCCCCGCAATACCTGCATCTCCTTTTGAGGATGATATAGCTTAAGACGGGTATGTTGTCCCAGGGCTTGATCGCCGTAGCGCATGTAGGGCAGCGGGAGCCGGGAAATACAATGGATTCGCCGCGTGGTATTCTATGGATGCATACGTTCAGGAAGCTCCCGATAA
>CAYGXB010000664.1:0-1650 GCA_964353605.1 uncultured Bacteriovoracaceae bacterium | reverse complement strand
CATTTGAGGATTCCATACAGATCAACCCATTTAATCCCGAAGTGCATCAGGGTCTGGCTGCAGTTTATGAGATGCTGGGCAATAGCCCTGCTGCTCTGAAGGAAAGAGAGATTGCTCAAAAACTAAGCCCATAACATGTGAGATTCTTACATCACCTGCAAACAATGAAACTTGATAATCCCCCTTCGCCCCCTTTAGAAAAGGGGGGCGATTTGAAATGTTTTTCTAATGGAGAGGAAATCAATGGAAGCTACTAAAGAAGAACACTCTATATCGGATGCCGATCTCGCACAGGTGGAAGAGATGGGCCGAAAGAAGGCTGAGATCATCTCGGAGATCAAGAAGGTGATCGTGGGCCAGGACAAGGTCATCGAAGAGATATTAATCGCCCTTTTCTGTCGGGGCCACTGTCTGCTGGTAGGCGTTCCAGGCCTTGCCAAGACGTTGCTCATCTCGACGCTCGCCGGGATCATGGAGCTTAACTTCAACCGAGTCCAGTTTACTCCAGATCTGATGCCCTCTGATATCACAGGAACGGACATCCTCGAGGAGGAGGTTGGGAGTAAGAGGCGCTCCTTCCGTTATGTTAGAGGTCCCATCTTCACCAATATCCTCCTTGCCGATGAGATCAACCGGACACCTCCCAAGACACAGGCGGCGCTGCTGCAGGCCATGCAGGAGTACAAAGTGACAGCGGGGGGGGTTACGCACTACCTTGACCTCCCGTTCTTTGTCTTGGCCACGCAGAATCCCATTGAGCAGGAGGGAACCTATCCATTGCCCGAGGCTCAGCTTGACAGGTTCATGTTCAATGTCGAAATCAATTATCCCGCCTTCGATCAGGAGATGGAGATCGTTGCCTCAACCACCTGCACTTACCAACCGGTTCTCGATAAGGTGATCAACGCAAAAAAGATCTTGGATCTGCAGGATCTGGTGAGAAAGGTCCCTGCCTCTTCTCACGTCATAGGGTATGCGGTGAAGTTGGTACGCTCCTCCCGGCCCAAGGAATATGAAGCCCTCGCCTTCGTGAAAGAATGGACGGAATGGGGAGCGGGACCAAGAGCATCCCAGTACCTGATCCTGGCGGCAAAGGCGAGAGCGGTCATGTGTAACAGATACGTGGCTTCTGTGGAGGATGTCAAAGCAGTGGTTCCTTCGATCCTGAGACACAGGATTATCACGAATTTTAAAGCCCAGGCGGAGGGGATCACGTCGGTCCATATCATCGACCGCCTCCTTCAAGAGGTCAAACCTTGAACTATTTCGATCCAAAGGTTCTAACCGGATTAAAGTACCTTTACCTGAGAGCCAGGTTCGTGGTGAATGGAGTGATGGTGGGAATCCATCCCTCCCAGTCCAAGGGGCTGAGTTCTGAGTTCGAGGAGCACCGGGGATACTCCCAGGGCGATGATATTCGCCATATCGATTGGAAGGCCTACGCTAAGTTCGACCGTTACTTTATCAAAGAATACCGTGAAGCCACAAATTTGAAGGCCTATATCGTCATGGATTCCAGCTCTTCGATGGGTTATGGCTCGGATGGGGTGAGCAAGTTTGATTACGGTTCTACCCTTGCTGCGTCCTTGGCCTACCTGATGTTAAAGCAGCAGGACGCCGTGGGCCTGATCACCTTCTCCAACAGGATCG
>CAYGXB010000663.1:0-1650 GCA_964353605.1 uncultured Bacteriovoracaceae bacterium | reverse complement strand
GTCCAGCGATTTCTTGACCCGCGCGGCCCAGAACGCAAAGGCATCCTTGGCCGAACCCAGCTTGGAAAACCGCTCCGTGAATCCGGCGCTCTGGGTGTCGACCGCAGCCGCGATGACCTCGTTGCTCACCGAGTCCAGGAACATCATCTCCGCGCTGATCTCCCCCGAACCGGTCCACGAGCCCACGGCACCTTTCTTGACGACGCTGACGGCAAGGCCGACCGGGACGATCGAGGTTACTGCGCTTATGCCCGGTTTGCTGGTCTTGACATTGGTGACCGCCAGCCTGATGCGCAGGACGTCGGGCCCGGGTTCGGACACGATCGGGTATGCATCCTTGAGGGCCGTTACCATGGCCAGATTGAAGGCCTCCGTCAGCTCCTTGATCTGTTCCCCATCGATGCCGATGTCCTTCGCATCCTTGGCCACATAGAAAATCACGCTGTCCACCATGAGCTTGTTATATTTGGAGAAATCCACCCCCGGCTTCAACCAGCGCTCCTTGGCCCCGCCTTTGGGTCCCGGTTTCAAATCCTTGTAATACCCCTCCAGAAATCCGGACTGCTTCTGTTTGGCCGCCTCGGCAGGGGCTGCCATCAACGCCAATCCGACCATAACCGCCACACCTATCGTTCCCCATCTCTTCATATCTTCCTCCTTTGTTTTTTTATGCTCCCCTTCCGGGGAAAATCCCCCGGAAGCATGGCCCGATGAAGATACCACCCGTGACCTACCGTTCACGGCCGCCCTATTTAACCGTATACCCTTTGCCCTCGAGGCAGGCCGCGTAGGCGCGGTTGTATTTGTCCAGGTCCTGTTTCATCTGCGCCTGTTGTTCCTGCTGCGCCCCCTGCTGGGCCTTGGCCTTGCCGCGCTGCTGGGCTCCGCCGGCCATGGTCCCGGTGGCGGCGCCTATAGCGGCACCCTTGCCGGCGTCGCCGGCAATGGCACCAATGACGGCTCCGGCCGCCGCGCCTTTCGCCGCCCCCCTAACACGCTCACCCTGCGGTCCGGCCGGGGGAGCCTGCGTCGTACTCTTCTGCGCCAGGGCCAGCGGGTCAACGCCGGTCTGTTGCTTGGCCCAGGTGTAGCAGGCGCTCTTGTCTTTCTCCATCTTCTCAGCGCTCTGGCCCTTGGCCGGGAAGACAATCAACTCCTCAGCGTGCACAAGCGTTATAGGCAGCGCACACAGCAGGAGTAGGCCGATCAAGAAACTTACCGTTTTCACCATAGTTCTCCTTCTATAGGTTTTTTTATCTATAGACAAAACATACCGGTTGTCGCGTCTTAAGTCAATCGTTCATCCAATCCGTGCATCTCCCCGCATCCCCTTGTCCTCCTGCCTGGTATGCGGGCCGCAGATCCGCACCCCTTGGGGAACCTGATACCGTGATCTCAGTTCTTGAACTGCATGTTGAGCCCGCAGAAGATCTGCCAGTTTGTCTTCCCGATCGAGAAGGGTTGGGCGTAGCGCAGCCAGGCCTGATTGGCGTCCTTGTCCGGATCGGTGAGCTCGCCGATATAGTAGTTGTGGATGTTGAAGGCGGTGAATCGCGCGAGCGGTTTGTTCGCCTGGGCCACGTCGCTCCCCGCGGACTTCCCCTGCGCGCTCTCGGCAGCCACAGGATTCTGGGTGGCCTCGTCGCTGTC
>CAYGXB010000662.1:0-1653 GCA_964353605.1 uncultured Bacteriovoracaceae bacterium | reverse complement strand
TCATATTGAGGACGAACGTTGTGTCGTACTGCCCCCAGGCAAGGCCCTGTCTGTCGACCTTCACGTTTATCTCCCGGTTCTCCCCGGGCGCGATGGGGTTGGCTGGGGTGGTGATTTCGGTCACGAAGGCTTCCGTGGCGCTGCGATCTACCGTTACCGTAATCGGCACCAGACCCGTATTCTCAACGACAATCTTCTTGTCCGTCTGGATATACCCGTAATCGAGGGCTCGCGGTTCAACGCTCCACGAGGCCCCGCCTATGCAGGTGATTATTATAGAGCCAATACCGCCAAAATTTATATTATGGGAAAAAACTTTGCATTCAATTTTATATTCACCCACAACATCAGGGATAAATTCCACTGTTGAAGACCCCTGAGCAATCAGAGAATGATACTTGCTGCCTGCAGGGCTTTGGGGGCAGAACCAGAAGTAGGTATAGGTGCCAGGATCAACGGGTGTACAGGCGGTACTAAGCGTTGTCTTGTCACCGAGCGGGACCGTAGTTTTATCAGCAGTGATCTTGGGCTGAAGACAACCGAACGGGATTGCAAAGAGAAAGCCCAATAAAGCCCAAAGAAATGTAGATCGTATTATTCCTCTCCCTTCTTTCGAATGCATAGCCCCTCCTTATATGGTTAATTCAACAATACATAATAAACACATATTATGCAATTTTCATACCCCTGCGTGTAAAACATAACCAAATGATATTATTCGTATTACCTGGAAGCATCTGCATGTCAACCCCCCACGTGTGAAAAAAATTTCCCAACCAATGGAAATCTCTCTCCCAATTGTATTCCATCCATTGCTGTGATCAGCGGGTCGGGAATAATACTAAGGGCATTATGAGCTGCCATCTATACGGTGATGGCAACGGCCAGGATGGTGTCGACATCCAGGGCGTCGACATCAATTCGCCGATCATCTTGGAGAAGCGCGCGGGATTCTCCAGCTTACCGCCCTCGGAAATGATGGCTATGCCGAGCAGGAGCTGGCTGTAATCTTTGAGGACCGGGTCGTCCTTATCCTTCCCGAAGAGCGTCTTCAGTTTCAAGATCACCGGGTGTTCGATATTGAGCTCGAGGATCCGCTTGATCTCCGGGACCGGCTTTCCATAGGCTCGGAGCATCTTTTCCCTGTAGGCGCTCATCTGGAATGTCAACCCGGAAAGGCACGCCACCGAATCCTTGAGATGGGCGGAGGCCCTCACATCCCTAACCTTATCATGAAGCCGGTCCTTGATAAAATCAAAATGAGCTTCCGCAGAAATATCTCCTTATCGGAGTGTAGAGAGTTGATGATGAGATTCAAGAGCTGCTGAACCTCGGCCTTGAAATGATATGTCTCTTGCCTGGTCTCCAGGTATTCTCCTGTCAAGATATCAATCATTTTTCTAACGCCATAGTGCTTACATTGCAAGATCCCCTTCCTTCCGAGCCTGTCTTGACCATCAGCTGTTTCTGTTTGGAGGGTCGGTTTGTGAACCACCTCTGGAATATCAAGGGAAGAGGGCTGGGGATTGGAAGATAGAGGGGTTCCCGCTTGCCAATTGCTTGTTTTTGAGCTATCTGCCTCTTATATTTTATGTATAGGCTTGAGCATGAGGGGGGAGTTTCCTTCGTTCTTTATCCGTGCATGAAGCAGAA
>CAYGXB010000661.1:0-1655 GCA_964353605.1 uncultured Bacteriovoracaceae bacterium | reverse complement strand
GGGGACATTTCTATCGAGTTAAACAAGGGGACATTTCTAAAGAGTGTTGACAATGTATTACCTTGCTCCTCACAGCGCAATGGTTAATAACTCAAACCCTCCAGCTTCTCTGAGTCTTCAGAGGGTGCTCGACATCCGTCGGTTTCCTTGGCTCCCCTTGAGATAAAGGGTGTCGGGGGGATTGATCTTTATGCGGACTCGATGAGTTCGCAGAGGATATGGCCGATGAGGATGTGGACTTCCTGGATGCGGGGGGTCAGCGTAGTGGGAACAGCGAGGAGGTAGTCCACCTTATCCGCTATAATGCCGCCGCCTTTCCCGGTGAGGCCGATGGTGGTGATTCCCATAGCCTTTGCTGCCTCGATGGCCTTGAGGATGTTTCTGGAGTTCCCGCTCGTGGAGATGCCAAAGAAGACATCCCCCTTTTTCCCGAGTGCCAGAATCTGCTTGGAGAAGATATCCTCGAAAGAATAATCATTGCCGATGGCGGTCATGATCGAGGTGTCTGTGGTCAGGGCGAGGCCAGCCATCGGGCTCCTTTCCTTGAGGAACCTGTTTACGAGCTCGGCTGCGAGATGCTGGGCATCGGCCGCAGATCCGCCGTTGCCAGCGAACATGATCTTATTGCCTCCCCGTATGCAATCTCTCATGATCTGGGCGGCGCGCCGGATATCAGGGACGAGGGTATGAAATTGCCTATGCAGTTCAAGGCTCTCCTGAATGATTTCCTGTATACGCTCCTCCATCCTTTACCTCACCATATAGAGAAATATACTTAACTATAGTTGAGATAGTACGATATGACAAGTCGAAACAATCTTCTGGAGGAAATAGAGAGGAGCAAGGAAAGATTGCAGCGTGCTTACACCCTGAAGTGGCCATCCCAATGCGAGCGATCAAGGTAAAAGGCCTTCCAGTGCCTCTCGAAGATATGCATGACCTCCCGGTTATAGTCCTCGGGCGAGAAAAAGAGGATGAAATTTTCCATGTTTTTTCCAGGTTCCATGATCTCGCGCATGTCTTTAGGAAAGACATCGGTGATGTCGATGGCTTTGAGTTGCATGTGCTGTGGTAGCGATAGACGCGCCGATAGGCTTGAAATCAATCTGCGCATACAATCCCGGATACGCTTCATTATGCCCCATTCCCTTATCCCCCTTCTTATCGGACACACCCAACAAAGCTTAACTCATGTGGTGCTGAATGCCTAAAGAGATGGAATATGCCTGCCGATAGAGATTTCAGTATGAAGGGGACTATCAAGGATTTGTTGAATATTACGGGGGTTCAGGGGTACGTCATAGCTAGTGGAAGGAATATTCAGATAAAGCTCCCATCGCGGCATGGGCTTGCAAATGCAAAAGACCGTCTGATGGACTTATATAAGGACCTCATAGAAGAGGGAAAAAAGGCGGGGAATACGATTGAAATCTGCATGGAGGATACGATTATCACCATATTCTTAAGCAGTTCCACCATGTTGATGGTTGTTTCGAGCTGTATTGCGAACATGGCCTTGTTGAGGATGACGGGTAAACTCGTCTTGGCCAATATCGTGAAGGAGAAATAGATGAACCAGGAGATCAGCGGTGATTTGGAAAACACCCGGTGCCCGGAGATCATAAAGATCCTCTCGCTGGGCAAACGCACTGGCA
>CAYGXB010000660.1:0-1662 GCA_964353605.1 uncultured Bacteriovoracaceae bacterium | reverse complement strand
GGTCTATTCCGCCCATGGCGTGGGAAAGAGCAAGTTTTGCCCCATCAACTTGATGCTCTCCGGCTTTGCCGGTAACCTGCAGGACAGCTTCAGCCAGTCTGATAAGCCCAGTGGCTCCGATCGGATTAGTACACAATACCCCTCCCGAAGGGTCGCAAGGAAGTTGGCCATCCATTAGGAACGTACCCTTCATCACATAATCAGGGGCCTGCCCTCGAGGACAGAATCCAAAGCATTCATAGAAAATCATTTCCTGATAGGTGAACGGATTGTATATTTCTGCAACATCCAGTTCCTTTAACGGGTCGCGAATACCTGCCTGACTGTAGGCCTCTTTGGCCGCTTCAGTGGCACTTGGCCAGATTGATTTATTGCTTTCACCGTAGAAAAACTCTTCACCCCTGAAACTCAAGCCTTTAATCCAGGCTGGTTTCTTGCAGATCTTTTTGGCTTTATCTTCTGAAGCATAGATAATGGCACAGGCCCCATCCGAGGCTGGACATACATCCATCAAGCGCACCGGATACGTGATGATCATTGCATTCTTGACTTCTTCAATGGTCACCTTCTGGCGAAGATGCGCATATGGGTTTTTTAACGCATTTTCATGGTTACTAACAGATATTATAGCCGCAGCATCTCTGGCCTTATCTTCCGGGATCTTGAATCGATAAATCCACTCCATTGATTGCATCGTGAAGACCATTGGAGCACCGGCCGAGAACTGCTTGGTGAACCATGGATCGGCCACGGTGGTCATTGTCGCCTGGCCATCACCTTCGAACATCTTTTCAGATCCTACAACCAAAACAATATCCGCCGTTCCCGAGGCCACCCAATAGAAACCACAGTGGGCTATTGACTGGCCGGTACTTCCACATGTCTCGGTTTTCAATACGGGTTTGCCAACCGCTCCCATGGCATCGGCAAAATACAGATGCGTATCGGAAATACCTTCCATCATAGAAGGCATGGTACCATGAACCACCCCTTCGATATCCTTGAATGTGATTCCTGCATCTTCTAGTGCTGCAATCACAGCCTCCCTCACAAGCTCGGGATAGCTGACATCATTTCTGCGACCATGTTTTGTCTGACCTGTTCCAATAATAGCGACAGCTCTACCCATGATTAAACCTCCTAACGTTCTAGAATCACTACTGAATGGCATTGTCCTGCGAATCCGTGAGTTCCATGGGCCAACGCGGTTTTCACTTTTTTGTCGACCTGGTGTTCTCCAGCCTTTCCTCGCATTTGCAGGGCACATTCAACGATACGATACATGCCTCTCGAGACATACGGGTTCATTGCTAAGACTCCGCCGGAAGGATTGATCGGGAAAGCGCCATCCATCTGTGTTTCCCCGCTGTCAATCAGTTTGCCACCTTCTCCTTCGTCACAGAATCCAAGTTTTTCGCACCATAAAAGCTCCTGAAAGGCATACGGTTCGCATATCTCCGCCATATCGATTCTTTTCTTTGGTTGTCGAATGCCAGCCATCTTATACGCATGGGAAGCTGCTATCGGCAGTTGACCGTTCAATAGGTCTCGGTCACCGAGATTAAAGTGATCCATAGCACTACCGAAACCTTTTACCCATATCGGTTTTTCTCATGACTCTTTTTCCTTGTCCTCTGAGGCCAGGATAATTCCCACGACCCC
>CAYGXB010000659.1:0-1663 GCA_964353605.1 uncultured Bacteriovoracaceae bacterium | reverse complement strand
CTGACCTATTTTTACATCCCTCCGGAAACAGGAGAAGCCACGTTTCCGATCCTGGTTACCCGTGAGACGGTTCTCGGCATGACCGTAATAGGCGTGAGCGGATTTCTGGCTTCGATGTCAGGATTATTCTTTGATCCCCTCATGGGCGGGCTCTCGGACCGCAGCAAAGCGAAGCTCGGTCGGCGGCGATTTTTCATGCTCATCGCTTCATTACCCCTGGCGCTTATGTGTTTTCTCATCTTCAGCCCGCCAACGCCGGAAGCAAGCAGGATAAATGCCCTATGGGTCATGGCCGCCGTGGTGCTGTTCAATATTTTCATGTCCGTATACAGGATGCCGTACGGCGCCCTCATCCCGGAAATCGGGCATACGTCAAAGGACAGGATGCTGCTCTGTACGGTAACCTCGGTAACCTGGGCCTTTGGATTCCTGCTTGGCGCGCAGCTCATCTTTGCCCTCAAGGACATGCTGCAGCAATCATTCGGCATGACCCCGCTTGCGGCCTTTCGCTCGGTCGTGGGGTTTTATGGTGTGCTTGCATTCCTCTTGTTGTCTCTACCGCTTATCTTCGTGGACGAGAAACGCTTTTGCGCAGGGCAGGTTTCCACGGAGAGCCCGATCCAGTCCATTATCAAGGCCTTTAGCAACCGGGACTTCGTCATCTTCACGGCAAGCAATACCATTTATTCTATGGCGGATTTGATCTTGCAGCTGGGAATCGTATACTACATTACGGTGCTCCTCGGGCTCAAGGAATCCTGGGTGGCCATCCTGGGAGGCATCGGGTTCGGCTTGAGCTTCCTCTGGTATGTTTTTGTCAATCTCATCGCGGCCAAGGTCAGCAAGAAGAAAATGGTGGTGTTTGCCTTTATCCTGCAGGCCATAATCTACATCCTGATCGCCTTGGCCGGAAAACTGCCCGGCTCCCTCATGGTATTGGCATGTGTGATCATCGCCCTGGAAAGCGTGGTTGCGGCAGTAACCGGCATCGTGCCCGGCGCGATAAATGCGGACATCATCCGCGCCGATGCCATCCGCACGGGTGTCCACCGGGAGGCATCCTTCGTCGGCGCCGCAAGCTTTTTTATGAAAATCCCGCTGGCTCTCCCCCCTCTCGTGTTTCCATCACTGCTCCTTCTCGGGAGAAGCGCCCAAAACAGTACGGGCGTGCGCCTGACAGCCCTGGTTGGATTCGTCCTGATGGTGGCATCAATTGCGGTGCTGTTTCTCTACAATGAGAAACGGACCCGTGAAACGCTCGCCCGTGAAGAGATTCCGTTAAGGAAGTAACCGTATGCGCAATGACCGACCGCCAAGATGGTATGAGGTTCGCTGCCACAACCCTATATGCCTCTTATATAACCTCTATGATCATCACAGGATTTGAGGCGTACGGCTATGACAAGGCTGCCGATGCCGCCATACGCAACCTGGAAGCAGTAAGTAAAGTCTTCAGAGAAACCGGCACCATCTGGAATCTTTACGCCCCGGAAAAGATCAGAGGTCATTTCCGCCTCGGCACCAGCAAGGACGGCAGAGCGATCTCTAAGGACGACTTCACCCGGGCCAAGGAGATGCACGGGTTCATTTTCATTGGCATGGAGCAGGACATCACCCTGCAATGAACTCCCCCGCAGATTGCTACGGGATAGTTCATTCATCA
>CAYGXB010000658.1:0-1665 GCA_964353605.1 uncultured Bacteriovoracaceae bacterium | reverse complement strand
TAATAGCGCAGCAGCTGTTGTCCCTTGTGGGGGATATGGGTGACGACGGCAGCGAGCCCATCGAGAGCGGAAGAGATTGTAGGGGAGTCGGACTTGCCGTCCTGATCAGAGCCCTTTGCGGGATGGTAGGTGACTGTGCCTGTATCGGGATCATAGTGCAGCCTGTCGAGCGCGAAGGCGGGATGCAAGAGATAACGCACAAGCCTCTCTCGTGCGGCCCTGTCGTGCGGTTCGACCGGCTCACCCCGGAAGACGGAGAATCCGGGATGCTGCCAGCTGAGCAGAAGATCGACGATCCTGGTGGTGATGATCTCCTTGGCCAGCAATGCTTGAAAGAGCTTGTGACGGAAGAGCCGCATCATCTTTTCTGTGTCGGCCCAGAAAATGGGCTGGAAGCTGCCGTCGCGGGAGAAGCAGCCGTCCGACGCCAGACAGTGCAAATGGGGGTGAAATGAGACTGGATCGCGGCCATAAGTCTGGATCGATAGAATGACGCCGGGAGGGCATCGCGATCCCCTGATGCTGCGCGGAAGAACTCTTGGAGGCTTGCATAGAAGCACTGGCTGAGCAGACCCAAAAGCTTGCGCTCGTGCTTGAAATAGACGCGGAGCATTTTGGGGACGGTAACGACATACTGGCTGTGAGGGACCTTTTCGAGCAGCTCGGTCTCGACGCGTTCGGCGAAGGCGATGGCCCTCTTTTGGTGACATGAGGGGCAGAAGTATCTTCCTTTGCAGGAATAGGGGAGAAGGAATTGCAGGCGGCAGGCCGAGCACCAAACCCGTGCGAAACCCTGATGAAGATCACCACAGTCAAGGTACTTGTAGATGACTTCGTGAATTACGGGACGCCAGAAGCCATGCTGTTTCCGGTACTTCTCGTCGTAAACCTGTTCGAGCTCTTCGAAGTTGTCCTCGACGCAGGCATAGAAATCCGATGCCTTGGGGTCTCTGGGATGATAAACGCCCTGCAATATGGCTTGCACACAAGGTCTAACAGCGGACCGGCTGGAGGCGCCAACATTTTCTCTTTGGGATTGCCATCCGGGGGGCGGACCAGCGGGTAGATTCGGCCGGTTCTACCAGCGGGACTAGAAGGGTGCGGAGGGAGAATATGGACGCGCCTTGACACACGCCGAAAAAACTGACCCACCAAATGGTCGGCATCGGGATCATCGTGATATGCGAGAGGTTCTCCTATCGCAACAACGGCCTCGCAAGCTGCCGTTTCCCGGACGCGATTTGAAGCTCGGGCCGCATGACTATTCTCCGATAAGCCGATTACTCGGTCAGGTGGCGGGGAGCGATGCCGATCTGGTTTTCCATATCGGGACTTGGGGGGCATGTCAGGGATTTCACTTCTACGAGTGGCGCGTTGCACGTCAATATGATCTGCTCTTGGTGACTTCCAGCGCGTTGCCGTGACAACAATCCTCAATCTGTCAGGCGCCATCTGAACGTTGTACCCGGCCCGTCCCCCGGTACGCAGCAACAAACAGACCACCAAAGACCAAGTCGACCGCGGCCACACCTAGCCAGAGGCTTCCAATGCGTCCTAGGACATAAAGCCAAGGGATGGCGATGACGGCGGTCGCCTTCTCCAGAACGGAAACCAGCATCATCGGCCGATAGCGAATGGGATCTGTCGACAGCACTAGGAAGAGGA
>CAYGXB010000657.1:0-1667 GCA_964353605.1 uncultured Bacteriovoracaceae bacterium | reverse complement strand
AATCTGGCCAACTTGGCTGTGACAGTGGTTTTGCCAGCACCTTGAACACCCATCAACATAATGATATTGCTTTTACCTGAAGATAGTTCAAACCTGCTTTCGCCTCCTAGAATACCGGAAAGTTCATCATAAAGGATCTTGACAATATGATCCTTTCTTGGCAAACCCGGCGGCGGTTTCTCATCTAAGGATCTCTTCTCAATCCTGGATGATAGGTCCAACACTTGTTTGACGTTTACATCCGCCCCCAGCAGGGTTCTCTGAAGATCTTTGACAAATTCCTTGATAACCTGTTCATCGATACTTGATGCGCCAATAATCTTCTTAATCGCAGCCTGCAGTCCTTCCCTTAATCTTTCTAGCATCTCTTCTTAACACTCCCGGATACCCTCGACGCTGCGGTATAATGGTTTCCACTGTTGAACTCATCTGGAAACTCTATTGACGCAGGTGTCTAGTGCGCCTTACTCTCTTCTCTTTGATGATACGTTCTACTCCCTATCTGTGTGAAGTTCAGTGAACTGACGGATGAGCAGTGGAAGCTCATAGGACCACATCTCCCTCCTCCAGCTCGCACTGGGAGGCCAAGAAATGACGATAGGAGGACGGTCAACGGCATCCTATACGTGCTCATCACAGGGTGCAGGTGGATGGACATGCCAGAGAAGTACAGCTCCTACAAGTCTGTGTGGGAGAGGCATAAGAAGTGGAGCGAGAAGAGCACATGGAAGAAGGTCCTGGACGCGTTGGTAGCTAAAGGCTACTCAGGAGGGAAGGTGAAGGTCGATTCCCTTTCGATAGACAGCTCTACTATGCCAGCCAAAAAGGGGGCAGGCTGGTAGGGTTCGACGGTCACAAAAAGATCAAGGGTACGAAGATTCATGCCGTGGTAACGAGAGAGTCCCTACCCATCGTTGTTACAATAGGCTCCGGAAGAGAACACTAAGGGAGAAAGCTTATTCCAGTCATGGAATCCATCAGCATCAAACCCGAAGGGAAGAAAGGGAGGCCCCGGATGAGACCTAAGGTTCTCTACGCTGACACGAAGTACAACATGCCTCTGAACATGTTCTACCTTGACGGGAAGCGCATCAGATCTCAGATGCCAGAAGTATCGACGAAGAAGAGAAGACCAGGGAGACCAAGGCTCTTTAACAAAAGCCTGTACAACAAGGCCAGGTCGATGATAGAGCGATTCTACGGATGGCTCAAAGCGTTCAGGAGAATCATAATCAGGTACGAGAGGCGGCCATCGACATACCTTGGATTCATTCAGCTAGGATGTGTCCTGATACTGCTGAGGTGAGTTTCCAGATGAGTTCTTAACGAAAAAAGGTTAAATCAGGATTCATTCTTAGAGGGTGAGAGACAAGTTGGGCGGTGCTGACAAGGCAAGGAATCGGATAATTCTTAGTCTCCCTTTCCTTATTCCAGGCATCTTCTGGGTATCAATCGTTCTTCTGAATGAAGGGAGTATGCTACTTATTGTGCCTGGAATCATAAGTCTTTTTGTAGCAGCTGTTCTGATAATGGGAATACAAAGTAATCATATCAAACGTCTGTGCATTGCCATGGGTCTTTACAACTTGGTAATCTTCGTCTATCAAACATACGCGTCCACTCAACTAATCGGCCTAGGCTTGGTCACGGCCGGTGCAGTCGAAGTG
>CAYGXB010000656.1:0-1670 GCA_964353605.1 uncultured Bacteriovoracaceae bacterium | reverse complement strand
GGATGAGAGACCAAGCAGGATACCCTCGATAATCGGCTGGTTAACCCATTTCTTCGAGCGCCAATTGAACAGAAAACTGACACCAGGCACCGTTCATTCCTAAGCAGGCTTTTCCAGCAGGGTCCGGGGGTCAGGTCTGATCCCTCTTCTCATTCGTACCCCGACCCCATAGCGAATGCGGCGAATTCTTCGACACCACCCTTGCGCAAGGGTTTCTTGAGCCCTTTCTTCGCCTTGCCATAGAGGAGGTTGTTGATCCCCGTCAGGTGATCGTCCCCATACCTATTCCGCAGGCTGACGACCTCTTCATACAGGGAAACCGCTTTATCCCTCTCTTTGGCGATATCATATGCCTGGCCGAGGAGCAGGAAGGTCATGGCCTTTTCATTGGGCGTTTGCGAAAATCCGAGCGTCTGCGTCAGGAGCGCAATGGCCCCATCGAGGTCGCCTTTGTTGACGAGGAAACCGGCAATCAACCGTGCATACACGGATTCATGCGGGTCGGCTTTGCGGGCCTCAGCCAGCAGTGACATGGCCCTTGTCTTATCCGCTGGATTTTGCAGGTAGGCAATAAAGGCATCCATATAGGCGGAAAGCCCCTGATTCTTCAATGGATCAGCCCATTGGTACCCGGGTAAGCATCGCGGACTCACCCGCGGCTGAGATCCGGAGAATTCCGCCTTGAAGTCGAAGCCGACATAGGGATTCTTGCACACAGGCTCCTTGCCGGTGGCTACCCAGAAGAATCCATCCTGGGGGACAAAGATGACCGACTCCACATTGTTCACGCCGCATACGGTAAAGCCTGCCCCGCGCTCACGGTGCAAGACTGCATCCACATGATCGCTCATGAATTCTGCCGCGAGCGCGGGCGTGATGTTCCCGCGCTTTTCATCGATGAGGCGCTCCAATCGAGCGTATCTGCCTGCAACATCGCGCATCTCCAAATTATACTTCGCCGCAAGGTCCGTGGGTTTAAGCTCCGGGGTTATGGCATAATTCGTCAGGCACAGGGCATTGTTCGCCATGTGCCGCATGCCGAGCAGGTTTCTGGTCGCTTCAACGGCCGCTGCTCCACCTGTTTTGCCGTCCGCGATCATGAGCCCGAAGGAGCCTCCCCTGCGTACGTTGCGGATCAGGGAAAGGGCATCATCCAGGTTCTCTGCCTTCCGCATAATCTCATTCTCAAGGATGGTGAACGAGTATCCTTTCGGGTCTGATCCGGAAAACGGCATGAAGTGTCCCCCAATGACGATGCCCTTCTCATTCATCGCTGAGTTGCACTTGAGGAGTCCGGCGGTGCAGACCTTGGCATACCGATACCCCTGGTTAGGTTCATAGAAGGTGATCGTTTGGTGGGGGGCATAGCGGCCCTGTCCGCTGTAGTCGGTATTCCGCCCGAAGATGAGCTTTCCATCCGATGTTGCAGGGCCGGATACGACCATGCTCGAACATTCGCCAAAAGGGCCAAGCGCCTTAACCTTCTGCTTCACCATGACGGGGGTCATATGCATGGCGAGATCGGAGAGAAAATTCGCCCGCAAGACAACCCTGAAATCTGTCCCGCTGCCATCGGCAATGCCCTTGAGTTCTGAGAGATACTCCCAGGGCTGATTCCGCTCAACTGGGCTGTAGACGGTGAAGTCGAGGTAGAGGAGGATAAGAGATTT
>CAYGXB010000655.1:0-1684 GCA_964353605.1 uncultured Bacteriovoracaceae bacterium | reverse complement strand
GCGAAGGGTCTCATGCTTTGATTTTATAAAGAATGGGTTTTGAGCAACAGCCCGTCAAGAATCAACAAAACAGGTTGGATTTTATCGAATGTTGAGGCATGGCCTTATGGTTCTCTTATAGATAAGGGTTGATGGGTTCCGCTCAAGCTCCACCCACCCTACACGCTGGATTTGACCGCCACAAAAAAATCGGGTGCGTTCATGAGGTGGCAACTCAACAACCGCGTGCAGCCGACCGCCCAAGGAAGGTGAGTTTCGAACAATGGGATGCACGCAATCGTCGTTTCGCTATCTTCCATGAACGCCCATGATCCACGCGTTATGCGCAAAACAGGAAAAGGGCGACTGAGATTTCTTCCATCGAGGAAAGGAAAGGGGGAGAGCATGCCACTGGCTCATGTGAACACGACGACACTCAACTACCGGTTAGATGGACCCGAGCAGGGAGAGGTTGTGATGCTTTCGAACGCCTTGGCCTCCAACCTCACCATGTGGGACAACCAGATCCCCGCACTTGACGAGGCCGGATATAGGGTACTTCTGTATGACAGCCGTGGCCACGGGCGGTCCGCTGTGTCACCAGGTCCATACTCAATCGAGCTGCTCTCTGCCGACGCCGTGGGGTTGATGAATGCCCTTGGCTTGGACAAGGTCCACTTCTGCGGCATCTCGATGGGGGGAATAGTCGGCCAAATACTGGGCGCCAGGCATGCCGACCGGTTGATATCGCTGACGCTCTGTTCCACGGCGGCTCACATGCCCCCCCACGAAATCTGGGACGAGCGCATCGAGATGGTTCGGGGCAAAGGCATGGATGCCGTGGTTGACGCCACAATCGACCGCTGGTTCACGAAGGCTGGCCAGGAGCGCCTGCGCGCCGATGTCGAAAAGGTCCGCCAGGTGATTTTGCATACACCGGTAGATGCATATTGTGCCTGCTGTGCCGCGATTCGAGACATGGACCTGCGCGATTCCCTGCGCGCCATTTCCACGCGGGTGCTGGTGGTGGTGGGCGAGCATGATCCCGGCACCCCCTTATCGGCGGCGGAGTTCATCCATGATAGGATAGCCTCTTCGGAATTGCGGGTAATCTCCGATGCAGCCCACTTTGTCAATATGGAACAGGCAAAAGTTTTCAACGATGCTCTATTGGAATTCATAGCCTGCGTAGATAAGGGGTGATGGGTTACGCTACACTCCACCTATCCTAAACGGGCTTTGTCATACAAAGAGAGGAGGTCTTATGAAACATCGGGAAGCGGGAGAAATCGGATTTGTCACAGGCAATTGGCCGCTTGATGCTAGCCAGCCCACACTGCTCTTCATTCACGGGGCAGGAACTTCCCACCTCGTTTGGGAATCTCAGGTCAATGCCCTTTCACCCTATGCGAATACCATAGCTATCGATCTCCCCGGTCACGGCTCAAGCCAAGGTAAAGGCAGAGATACCATCGCGGATTATGCTCAGGCAGTTATCGATTTCATTGAACTGGCCCGGATACCTCATCCCCTTCCATGCGGAATCAGCATGGGTGGTGCCATCACCCAGCACCTTCTCATACATAACCCGCGCCGGTTTTCTGAAGGGATACTGGTAAATACCGGTGCAAAGCTGAAAGTCCTGCCCATGATCTTCAAGACCATAGAGCGAAGCTACGATGATTACCTCAAGATGTCCTGTACT
>CAYGXB010000654.1:0-1691 GCA_964353605.1 uncultured Bacteriovoracaceae bacterium | reverse complement strand
CGGAGTATCAAAATCCCGCATTTTGGTCAATAGGAAAATTGCAGAGAGCCAATCCCCGATCCCCCATTTTTCTCGAATTATTGCATGAATGCTCCGCATAGCAAAGCTTTTTAAATCTTTGGAAATTCAGGGTAAAGCAGTCCCTGGAAGCCATAACGCTACAGGTGAGGGGCGCGGAGCAAGCGGATTTCGCCCGTTTGCAGAGCGTCCATTTCGACCGAAAGGTTAGGCTGATGGCTTGGCATATGCCCGCTTCACCTTTGCCACTCTGAGCTCGTAGTGCTCATACCACTTCTGCTTACCCTTTTCCTGGGCGGCGAGATGATCTACGTTGGCTTTCCACGCCGCGATGGCCTCGCCAGAAGTCCAGTACGAAACTGTTATCCCGAAACCATCAGTGGCGCGAACGCTTTCGACGCCGAGGAAACCCGGTTGCTGAGAGGCAAGCTCAACCATTCTTTCAGCCGTTTGAGTGTAACCGTCATCTCTGCGCACCGATGAAAATATTACAGCGTAGTACGGAGGTTCTGGTGTCTTGGCAAATTTTTGGAGCATACTCATTGGAGCCTCCTAACAGGGATTATCCTAGGGGCGTCATTCTCTCTTTATCTAAACGGTGAGTACGATCTTGCCCAACTGGGCGTTGGAAGCCATATGGGCCTGCGCCTCGAGGGCCTGGTGCAGCGGATAAACCCGGTGAATCACGGGCTTAAGGCGCCCGTCGGCGAAGGCTGGCAGAAGGTCGGCTGCGCAGGCGCGGGTGACGGCGATTCTTTCCTCCAGCGTGCGCGTACGGAAAGTGACTCCGATCAGGTGGAGCCGCCTAAGGGCCAGGAAGTCGAGGTCCAGCTCTCCCACCCGACCGGCGAGGCGGCCGACGCTGACCAGGCGCGCCTCCAGGGCCATGCATCGAAGATGATCCTTAAGGAAGGGGGCTCCGACATGGTCGATGATCACGTTGACCCCGGCTCCCTTTGTGACCGCGAGGGCGGCGTCGGCGAAATTCTCCGTCCGGTAATTGATGCCTACATCCAACCCCAGCTTCGCGAGAGCCTGGAGCTTCTCAGGAGAACCCCCGGTACCCATGACCGGTTTCGCCCCAAAGAGCCTGGCAATCTGGACCGCCGCGACCCCGACCCCCGACGAGGCGGCGTTAATGAGCACCGATTCACCCGGCTTGAGACGGGCGTTTGTGACCAGGGCATTATGTTCAGTATTGTAAGAGACGGGAATCGTCGCAGCCTCCTCCCAGCTCAGCCGTTCCGGGATCGGGACGGCAAGACGGTGGTCAAAGACAACCAACTCGGCGTAGGAGCCCGGGCACAAGGCCATGACCCGGTCTCCGACTTTAAACCCGGCAACCCCTTCGCCAAGGGCAGCAACTTCCCCCGCAGCCTCGAGGCCGGCGATGATCAGCGAGCTGCCGGGGGCGGTACGGGTCGGGTGAAGACCCTGACGCTGGTAAAGATCGGCTCGATTCAGGGCCGTCGCCTTCACCCGCAAGAGGATCTCGCCGGGGCCTGGCTTCGGCTCAGGCACATCCCTTATCTCCAGCGTTCCTCCTTCTTTCCCGGGGATGATCACGATCGCTTTCATTGGTTTTCTTCGCTCCTTTCCATTATGCGCCTTCATCCGGAAGGGCTTTCCAGTTCTATCTGGAGGGCTTCGAGAATCCGGCAAACCATTCCGTA
>CAYGXB010000653.1:0-1697 GCA_964353605.1 uncultured Bacteriovoracaceae bacterium | reverse complement strand
CGCTGCGTCGGGACGAGGCGAACCCGCACATCGTATTCCCGACCAAATTCCTTGAAGCGAGTGGCGATTCCGCCCTCTACCATGGTCCGCAGAAGGGTAGCCAATTCCCCCATCTCCAGGCCATAGTCCGCCGCTTTGGCACGATTGATCACCACGTCGTATTGTCTCTGACCCCGCTGAACAGAGGCGAACACGTCCGCTGTACCCTTCACCCCACGGACGATGTCTGCGATCTCCCAGGCAACGCGATTGGCGGTTTCTATCCGGGGGCCTCGGACGAACACCTCGATAGGTGCCTGATAGGAACCTGTTCCCACCCCACCCGCAGTGGAGTAACTGAGTCTGGCCCCGGGGATGGCGGGCAGCGTCCGGCGAAGCTCGGCGATGATCTGTCCTTGAGGCCGTCGGCGCTCCCGAAGGGGCTTCAACTTCACCCCCAGGGTTGCGGTGTTGATCTCGCCTCCGAATATCGACCCAATGGCCGTGAATACAGTTTCCACCTCCGGGCGATCCAACAAGGAGCGGAGCAGGACGGAGGAGGCATTCACCATATCGTACATACGGGTACCGGGGTCCATCTCCAAGACGATATTGAACTCACCGGTATCCACCGGGGCCAGGAACTCCTTGCCGATGAAGGGGAGCAAGGCAAGGCTGGCCATGAAAGCGGCGAGGGCAATCACCAGGACGCGGCGGCGATGATTCAGCGCCCATTCCAGGAAATCCCGATACCTCTTATCCAGGCGGTCATAGAGGTCGATCCAGCCGGAGAAGAGGCGTCCGATGCGGGTCCGGCGGCGCTCGACCTTGTCGAACACTCGCAGGAAGCGGGAGGAGAGCATGGGATCCAGGGTGAAGGCGACGAACAGGGAAACCAGGACCGCCGCGGCTACGGTCAGGCTGAATTGTTGATAAAAGCGACCTACAGCACCCGACATGAAGGCCACCGGTACGAAAACAGCTACGATGGCCAAGGTGGTGGCATTGACCGCCAAACCGACATCGGAAGTGCCCCGCTGGGCTGCGGTGACCGGATCTGCGCCGCTTTCCAAATGGCGAAAGATGCTCTCCCGGACGACCACAGAATCATCGATCAAGAAACCAATGGCAAGGGAAAGGCCCAACAGGGTCATGAGGTTGATGCTGTATCCCAAGGCGTAGAGCAGGGCGAAGGTGGCGATGACGGAAGTAGGGAGAGCAAGGGCAGCGATGAGGGTGCTCCGCCAATCCAGCATGAACAGAAACACCACGGCTACGGCCAGGATGCCGCCGAGAATGAGGCTGCTCGCTACATCCCGCACTGAATTGACGATCCGGGTGGAGGAATCCCGGAGGGTATTGATTTGCACCCCGGCAGGGAGGGTCGAGATGATCCCTCGCAGCTCACGTTGGATCCGGCGAGCCACCATCACGGTATTGCTGCCCGACTGCCGGTGAATGGAAAAGATCACCGCCTTGCCGAAGTTGATCCCGGTGGCAATCCGGACCTCCTTGAACGTATCATGCAGGATGGCCACATCCCGGAGATAAATGGGTGTGCCGTTTCTATGGGCCAGCACGATATCGAGCATGTCATCAGCATTGGTGAATTCACCCCTGGAGCGGAGCAAGACCTCCCCTGTTCGTTCCAGGATGATGCCGGCCGGGGCGCTCTTATTCTCCTCGGCCAACCGATTCATTACCTGTTGAGAAGAGAG
>CAYGXB010000652.1:0-1711 GCA_964353605.1 uncultured Bacteriovoracaceae bacterium | reverse complement strand
TAATAGATGCCGTGAGGTTCGGGCACTTCATTCAGCTCGCCCCTGGATGCTGAGCTAGTATCGATTGATCTTATCAAGTTGTAGTTTGGCGATTGAAATGATATCATCGTAGGCTTGAGGACCTAGAGCTGTTGAATATAAAAGTCCAATGCCTACAAAGATCCTCCCCTCTCTGAAAATATAACCAATCTGCTGGGAATTATCTTGCGCCCAATAACCCTCATCGCCTATGAGGGATTTGGTCGCATTTAAAGAGCTCAAATTTCTTCCATCTTTTAAAAACGCGTGACAATCTGTATCATTGGCAAATACGGCCATCCAAATGAAGAGCTGAACATTACCATTTCCCATCCATGAGAAAGCCTCCGAGCTCGAGTTCGGAGTCCATCTATTCGAAAATTCCTTGAAATCAGTTTGTCCCCAATATCCGAGCTTCAAATTCTGGAGGTCATCGGCCTTTAGGATCAGTACTCCAGCTATGGGAACTTTCGGAGAGGGATACGGAAATAATATGATGCTGGAAATAATGATTATAGTGACGACCGCTATTGCAATCATCAATTTTCCATTAGTGCTTTCCATCCAACTTCCCCTATCACATTCCGCTCAGAGATATTAAGAATTGGCAGGGATGCCGTGAGGTTCGGAGCCTGTGCAAGAATTAAGTAACCCATATATCGATAAACATGAGAAACTAGTCCTCCTTCAATGCCTTCATTCTTGAGGAATAAGAGGGGAGCAAATGGAAGTAAGCAAGAGCGGCCAAGGGCAATCCATCCAGCCGTCGACCCCCAAGAAGAAGTACATCATCCCATTGTTGGCAATCCTAGTTGTGGTGATTCTATTATTGGCCATTCTAGCGGCACTTGGATTTTTTAGCACCAACGATGCCAACAGCAATGTCTGGTCACCTCATGAAGGTGATTTCATGGAATTCACATCTACTAGCACCTTGCCTGGCATACAAGGGCAAGAGGTGACGAGGCAGACCATAATAGCAGTCTATGACACAATTATGATCGTGAATCTAACCGTTGTGTATGACGGCCATACCAATTATCAAGAGCACACCATAGCGTTGGATGAGCGCATTGGGCCGAACGTCGACCTAAACAATCCACCAAGCGACATCACCTTGCAGAAGGTGGGAACGGATAAGATATTGACTAAATGGGGTTTCAGGAGTGCCGACCATTATAAAATTAGCTCAATAATGGATAATGGCGACCTCTGGGTAAGAAATGGCGTTCTATTGAAGGGGGTCTGGCACTCGTCTTCGGATTCAACGGTCGACTATATGGTTACTACAATCCTATCAGATACGAATATAGCTGGAGTAACAAACTAGAACCCCTCTTTTAGGATGCCGTGAGGTTCTGGCTGATACTCGACGGGCTCTTGACCCAAAATATTAATCTTCAGGAAAGGAAGTGCTTTTAGGGAGAGGAATGAGCGTCTTTGTCGTCGAAACCTATGTGGTCAAAGCGGAAAAGAGAACGGAGTTTGATCTAGCCTTAGATGATTTCCTAGAGTTCAAGGAGAAACATAAGGACCTGTTCGCTGGATTGAAATCCTGGAAGCTTTTCAAACAGGATTTCGGTGCTGTCGGAGGCATGTACATCGAAATGTGGGAATACGAGAATATAGTGGAGATGGATCGAATAAGCAAACGCATCTTCGGTACTGAGGGAATGAAGAAGATCCAAAAGGG
>CAYGXB010000651.1:0-1716 GCA_964353605.1 uncultured Bacteriovoracaceae bacterium | reverse complement strand
GTGGAAGACACCCCACAGGATATAAACGGCACAGGCCATGATGGTGAACTTTGAATAGAGCACACCAAGGGATTGAATGCTCCTGGAGAAGAGGGCATTGACATGCAGAGGTATTTTGCCGATTCTGTGCACACCCCATGCTGTCATGATCATGACGTAAAGGCCGGCACCCAGTATATAGACTGTCAAATAGTAGAACACATTGGCAAAGACACTGGTGTAAATGGATTGAAATGAGAACTCGTGATAATCAATGCCTGTGATATGGACAATGGCAATAAAAAGAAGCCCAGATATCGCCATACCCCTGTCATTGAATATGATCGCTACCTGGCTCATGTACCTCCTGGCGACCTCATCCCTGGGCATATCAACAATTTCTTTGAGATTATCTTCGAACGAGGTTATCCTTCTGTGGGCCCAGGTGATCCCCGTTCCCTGCCATGCCACCAGAATGGAGAGCACCAGAAATACGGAGATGAAGGCACTTGACCGCTCGATGAATAATAATATAAATATAGAAATCAGAAAGAGCATTGCCCCGACAGTTGCCCATGCCCAAAAGTAGGAGAGTGGAATCGGGGAGATGATCCTCTCCAGATGAGTTCTGTGAATCCTGGAGGCTTCAACTCTTGGGAGATGAGGAGGGTCCTTCATAGGCACCGCCCGGTGGATATGATGTTATTGCCGCAGATGAGAATGCCAAATGTTATCGGTCTCATGCTGGCATCGTATTAATCTTTTTCTTCTTCCTTGGCATGACTCTCCGACCTGACCTCTCCTTTTTGCCAGATGCATGGCATCAATGCACATAGATGATCATTATAGAGGATTCTCGCTCCCTCATGACCGCGAGCCCCGGCATCCGCCCGCTCGCAAAAGGCCGGCCGGCGGCCCTCAAGAGGACCGGTACCAATCTCTCTTTGCCGCCACGTCCTCAGATCGATCCTCTCTATCTAAGGTCTGGCTCGATGATAGCAAATATTTTTCTAGGTCCAAGGCTTTATGATCCCTGCGATAGGTGGTCGATTGAGAGAGAAAGACGCAACTATGAACCGGCTTCTCAAGGCGGCGAACTTCCTTAAGAGAGGGCAGTACAAAAATGCTGTCAAGGTGTTTGAAAAAACCATCAAAGCATGCCCGGAGAATGCAGACGCCTGGAACAGTCTTGGGATTGCCCTGCATGGATTGCGCCGCTATGAAGATGCTGTGGCCGTATACGAGCGTGCCCTTGCCGTCAATCCATCATTTGCCCCAGGCCTGGAGCAACAAAGGGATTTCTCTTGATGAGCCGGGCCGCCACGAAGAATCCCTCAAGGCATTCGATAGGGCAATAGAAATCGATCCTTCATTCATAGAGTCCTGGATCAATAAGGGCGTGGCTCTTGGAAGATCGAGGCGCTATGAAGAGGCCGTAAAATGCTGCGATCGATCTCTGGAAGTGATAGAATGGAGATACCTTCTCAGATCTTCGTTCCTAGGTCTTTTGATGCAATTGCTGCGGCATTATTCCCGCAGTGATTTATAACTTCGCACTTTATTAAAATTGTGCCTAGTCAATAAAAACACATAAGCAGGTAGATTCAGCCAACTCTCCTCTCAACAACTCTGTCATTGGATTCCCATGGGGGTTAGCGAAAAATTGGTTCAGAGAAGTTCTGGGGCTATATCGCTCTCATACTTGAGATATTAAATCCAAAAAAGTACGGCTGGCGG
>CAYGXB010000650.1:0-1724 GCA_964353605.1 uncultured Bacteriovoracaceae bacterium | reverse complement strand
AACAAAAATGCGAAGGTTAATTGGCAATTCACTGCCGAGGATGCCAGGATAAAACTATCTCGTCTCTATCCGACACTTGAGAGTTGACGAGACACTATTCGAAGAAACGCCCGTTTTAGAGGCTCTTTCAATCATTCAACCCCAAGAATCAATGGGGGTAACTTGAAATCAATTGACTTTATTCGATTAACATTGGGACACTACTGAATGCATATAGGCCATTCATGCTTTCAGAAATGGCGATATCTCAATGGAAAGGAGGGAAATCGATCAGTCGGAAGGCTACTAAAAGCTACTAAATGAAGAGACGGGACTGCACGAACAGAAAAGATGGTTCCGTTTCGGCTCAGGGAAGTCGAGAAAGGGGAAGAAAACAATGCATCCGTACATTCCAGAAATGAAAGAACTGTACCGAAAGGGGCAGATCAGTCGACGGGAGTTCATCCGAAATGCGGCCCTGCTGGGACTCTCGCTGAGTTCAATCAACTCTTTTTTGGGTGCTTTTCCTCGGGCTGCAACCTCCGCAGTCCCCACTGCAGCACCTGCCATAAAGCGCGGTGGCACACTCCGGATTTCAAGTCGCGTGATGCGCGTCGATCATCCC
Organism: uncultured Bacteriovoracaceae bacterium; assembly: GCA_964353605.1. Classification (GTDB taxonomy): domain Bacteria; phylum Desulfobacterota; class Desulfomonilia; order UBA1062; family UBA1062; genus CAYGXB01. Next base: position 1,120 of record CAYGXB010000650.1, on the reverse strand, counting down.
GCACGGATGGGCTGGGTCGAGCCATCCAACCAGTTGCGTCAGGTCGCCGAGTACTTGACGCTGACCGACAATAATAATATCACTACTCCGTACTTGTTGGAAAAGTGGCAGCCCAGCGGAGACCTCAAAACGTGGACCTTGACCCTGCGCAAGGGTATTAAGTTTAACAACGGGGAGGAACTGACGGCTGATGACGTAATCTTTAGTATGAAACAGTGGTTAGATCCTAAAGTCGGCTCTTCGGTATTGGGGATGATGTCATACCTAAAACCGACCGGCATTGAGAAAGTCGACAATTACACCATCGTCCTCCACCTCGACCGAGGGCAATACGCCGTGCCGGAGCACCTGTTTCACTATCCGGCCATGATTTTGCATCGCGGTTTTGAAGGGGACTTTGTCAAAAAACCGGTTGGCACCGGCCCCTATACACTGCAGCAATACGTCGTGGGGGAACGCGTCACACTCAAACGCCGCAACGACTACTGGCAGATGGGCAAGGATGCAAAGCCGTTGCCCTATCTCGACGAGATCGTCTACGTCGACCTCGGCGAAGAGCAGTCAGCCCATATCGCAGCGTTGCAGGCGGGCAAGATCGATAACATCTCAGCACCGACCGCTGCAACCTACCTGGCGCTCAAGGGTGACCCCAAGTTGAATATTCCATCAATAACCACGGGGCAAACCTGGGTTCTCCGCATGCGGTGTGACAAGAAACCGTGGACGGACAACCGGGTTCGCACGGCGCTCAAGATCTGCCAGGAACGGGAAAAGATCCTGAAGTTGGCTTACTTCGGTGAAGGCATGGTGGGCCATGACACCCATGTGGCGCCCGTCCATCCAGATTACTGCAAAAAACCAATTCCGAAGTACGAGCCTGAAAGGGCCAAGGCGCTGCTGGCGGAGGCAGGGTATCCGGATGGCGTTACGATTGGGCTGGCGATCGGAAGTGGATGGCCCGAGGTCGTCTCTTATGCTGAAACGCTCAAGGCCAGTTCTGCGCGGGCCGGCTTTAACCTCAAGCTCTTGACGATGCCCAACACAGCCTACATGGATATTTTTCTTACCTGTGATTTCGGTATTACACGCTGGAGGCACCGTCCCCTCGGCCCGATGGTCC
>CAYGXB010000649.1:0-1729 GCA_964353605.1 uncultured Bacteriovoracaceae bacterium | reverse complement strand
ATCATACACCGCCACCATGCCCTTCCTCTAAAGTACGCTTCCGTGTGAAGAACCGGATTTCTTTCGGAGGGGCGCGATTCATCGCGCCCACGTAACGGTGTTGACATCTGCCCTGCGTAGCTTATTATGAGAGGTATATGTTCTCTGCATCAATGAAGACCTTGCCCGTTCACCGTATGGGGACGGAGTGTGCTCACGCTCAGGACTGGCGGTCGAGCGGAATCTGCACGGCTGCGGAGCACGGAAAAAGGTATGGCGCTCAGATTTGCGGAAAACGTCCCCCGGGAGATTGAGAGCATCCTTAATTCCGGACGGCAATGATGAGACGGGGAAAAAGCTCAATTCCCCAGCCGGAGCATGGGAACAAAGATAAACAGTTACACCAATCGCAGAGAAAGGAGGAGCACATGAATACCGTAATCGCCAACATGAAAAAGGGATTTCGTGTCAAGTCGGATGCCCAGAAAAAGTATCGGGCCTTGCAAAAGCACCTGAACACGATGCCCGTAGGCTATCCATCAACCCTTACAGGGGTCGAGTTGCGCTTGTTGGAACATATGTTCACCACCGAAGAGGCTCAGGCAGCACTGAATCTCGGGTGGCGACTGGAAACATTTGAGGAGATCTTCCAGCGCGCCCGGCATAAGGGATACACCGAGGGGCAGTTCCGGGAACTGATCGATGCCATGGCCGATAAGGGGAGTATTTTCTCGACCGTATCGGGAGATCAAAGGCGCTATGCCTGCCATCCCCTCGTCGTTGGGATGTATGATATGCAGTTACAGCGTTTGACGCCCAACCTATATCTGGATATGCGTGATTACACGCTGCAGAGATTCTCCGTTGAGTATTACACCACGAAGGTGCGGCAGATGCGGGTGATACCTATTCATACCAGCGTGACCCCGCAGCTTGTGATCGCCGCCTATGATGACATCCGGCAAACCGTGGATCAGACCCAAGATCGCATCAGGTTGGCCAAATGCCTTTGTAAGGTCGCCAAAGATAGCGTCGGAAAACACTGCCGGGTAACCAACCGGCGGGAGGTGTGCATGTTTTTCCGTGATTATCACGATATCTTTGCACGCAATGGATGGGGACGTACCATTTCCAAGCAAGAAGCCTTTGAAATATTAGACCAGAACGAAAAGGACGGCCTGATTCTCATGCCGTCATCCATGCAGGAACCACAATTAGTATGCTCATGTTGCGGCTGCTGCTGCGGGGTCATGGAGATGGTGAATGCGATGCCACGCTCGGTTGATTTCGTAGAAAGCAATTACCGGGCTATACTGAATCCGGAAACATGCACCGGCTGCGGCATATGTAAGGATCGCTGCCAGATGCAGGCTATCCTCTATAATGGCACACAGGCTGTAGCAATCGATGAGCGGAAATGCATCGGATGCGGCCTGTGTGTGTCCACCTGCCAATCGAATTCATTGTCACTGGCACGCAAGGAGAAAGATTTCGTGCCCCCCAAGGATCTGGAAGAGCTTTACCGCGTGATCGATCAACATAAGAAAAGTACCCTGGGAAAATTCTCCATGGTGTTCAGGGCGTTACGAGGACGCGAGGTTTGAGGCTCAACTCCGCTCGCTGACCTTTCCGTTGCGCATATCCGGGTAAACAGCTTCCAGCCTTGACGGAGCCAGTAATATAAGGTGTTAGGCCCTGGCATTTGACAATGCGTGCTTGACAAGCCTTAATAGTCTTCTATCACGCGCCA
>CAYGXB010000648.1:0-1733 GCA_964353605.1 uncultured Bacteriovoracaceae bacterium | reverse complement strand
AACCTTGCGGCCATGGGATGCAGCAGGACTTCAAACATCGGAATCATCCAGCGGAACCAGCGCTCCGGGCTTTTCTTCCGCTTCCTTGCTCCTCTTCATGAGCATCCTGAAGAAATCCATGGTTCTGGCCTTTTCCTCATACATCTCGATTATCGCTTTGATGGCATCCCCCCTGCTCCTGAACTTCCCTTCGGCCACCCATTCGTCTATGTCCTTGACTGTTTTTTCAGGAACTCTAAGCTGGACCTGTACCATGCCATCACCTATGTAAACATATGTGTTTACATATTTATATAATTATCGGAAGAATGGTTTCATAATTTGAGGCAGCCCCACCGTCTTTTGGGTCGGGAACACCTCGGGCGTGGGGAACGGCAGGAAGGACGCCGAGAAGACCGCAAAATGGGTAGAATCCTACGAGCGCAGGCAGAAGGGCAAGGAAAAGAAGGATTGAGCTATTCCCGTCTGGGAGCCTGATACGGTACTTACCACAGTTTTCTGACGAAATCAAAAGGGTATCTGCCCAGAGCTTTGAAGAAGACATCCTCGTGGTCCGAGCCGCCAAGCTGGCGCACATCTCTGTAACGCGTCATAAATTCTCGGCCAGCATAATTCACCGCTTCCAAGACGCGGCTTACGAAACCCATTGAAATCCCCAGCGCGGATCAAGCGGCCTCTATCCTGCACGGCACCGGCAGCTTGCTCGAGGCTATCTTGAAGGCCCTCTTGACTATGTAATCCTTGCCAGGCGGGACCCTCGCCTCGAGAATCCTCTGGCCCGCCTTGACCCGCGCGGCCGTCCCGATCGGCTTCCCGAACGAGAGCCTCATGCCCGTCTGGAACCTGTCAGCGCCTGCTCCGGTGGCCATCGCGTTCTCCCTCATGACGTGGTGCGGGAAGACCAGCACCTTGAGGAAGTACATGTCGGTCCCGAAGCCCTTCTCGAGGGCCTTGTTCGCGGCGATCCTCGTGGCCTCCAGCGAGTTGTGCCTTATCTGGACCGCGGAGTTCACCGTCAGGAAGAACTTCGTGGAGTATTCTGGCTTCGGCTTGCCTATCTCGAACGACCTTATCTTGGGGGATGGGACTCCCTTGACGTAGGACTTCCTAGGCTTGTGCTTCGATACCCTGGTGTACGGCCTCTTCAATGTGGTGTAGCATCTGCCAGGTCTCAGACCCATCGGTTCACCCTAAATACCTCAAATCAGGTATAGAGGTAAATATCATGCGCTGGTTTTTATAAGCTTTGGCGCCTCGGCATTGGGGAGCATGCGCCGGAGGCTGCCCGGCACCCGGGCGATATTTAAGCAGGGGCCGCCATAATTTTAATAAACAGGCATATTTAAATCATCACTAGACAATAGCAAAAGTGACTAATATGAAGGCAATCGTACTCGCCGGCGGATTCGCCAAGAGGCTCTGGCCGCTGACCATCGACACCCCCAAGCCCCTGCTCCCGGTCGCGGGCAAGCCAATCATAGAATACATACTCCGCAGGCTCGAGGAGGTGCCCGAGATCGACAGGGTCTTCATTTCTGTGAACAGGCGGTTCGAGAGCAATTTCAGGGACTGGAGCGCGGGCATAGCCTTCGGGAAGGGGATCGAGATAGTCACCGAGCCATCCACCTGTGAGGAGGACAAGCTGGGCGCGATCGGAGCGCTCGCGTTCCTCATCAGGGAGAAGGCGCTTGACGACGACTTGGTCGTGGTCGCCGGCGACAACCTCTTCGATT
>CAYGXB010000647.1:0-1736 GCA_964353605.1 uncultured Bacteriovoracaceae bacterium | reverse complement strand
GGGTCGCGGTAGTCGGCGGCGGTCTGGAGCTCCCCCCCGAAATTCACCTCGGAGTACGAGTGCAGCAGCGGAAACAGCAGACGTCCCTGGTAACCGATGAGCAGCGGCTTGTCATTGGCCAGGAGCTCTGAGAATAGACTGATGCCGAACAGGCCCAGAAAGACCCAAAGCGAAAAAAAACCCCGCCGGTTGGCCTTGAACCTGCGCAAGCGTTCGCGATTCAGTGGGCTGATCTTCATTGGCCCCTCCTGGCGAAGTCGATACGCGGGTCCACTATCATATAAGTCAGATCGCTGATAAGCGTCAGGACCAGTCCCAGGAGGGTGAACATGTACAATGTGCCGAACATCACCGGATAGTCGCGCTGCATGGCAGCCTCGAAGCCCAGCAGGCCAAGGCCTTCCAGGGAGAAGATCACCTCGATGAGCAGGCTGCCGGTGAAAAACATGCTGATGAAGGCATGGGGAAAACCCGAGATGACCAAGAGCATGGCGTTGCGGAACACATGCCCGCGCAGGATGCGCTTCTCCTCGAGGCCCTTGGCGCGCGCGGCCATGACATACTGCTTGTTGATCTCGTCGAGAAAGGAGTTCTTGGTCAGCATGGTGAGGGTGGCGAAGCCGCCGATGGTCATTGCCAGAATGGGTAGGGCCATGTGCCAAAAGTAGTCGAGGATCTTGCGGAGGAAGGACAGCTGTTGGAAGTCGATCGAGACAAGCCCGCGCAAGGGAAACCATTTAAGGTAAGAGCCGCCCGCCAGGAGGATGATGAGCAGGATCGCAAACAGGAAAACTGGAATGGAGCTGCCAAAGATGATCGCTGTGGAGCTCCATAAATCGAAACGGCTGCCGTTGCGAACTGCTTTGCGGATGCCCAATGGGATGGAGACCAGGTAGATGATCAGGGTGCTCCAAACCCCGATGGAGATCGAAACCGGCAGGCGTTCGACGATCAAGTCGATGACGCTGCGCCCCTTGAAAAGGCTGCTCCCGAAATCGAATCGTACGTAGCGTTTCAGCATCAGCCAATAGCGCGTTGCCAAGGGCTTGTCGAAACCGTAGCGCTTCTTGATCTCCTCAACGATCTGCGGATCAAGCCCCCGGGCACCGCGGTAAAGGGAAACGCGTTCTTTGCCTGATTCCCCGGAGGTGGCCTTCGCCGATGACTGCTGAACTTCGCTGGCCCCTTCTCCTGAGATCCTGGCCATTGTCGCGCTGACGTTTGTACCGCGCGCGTTGGCGATGGCCTGATCAACGGGGCCACCAGGAGCGATTTGCACGATGAAAAAGTTGACCGTGATTATGGCCCACAAGGTTGGGATCATTAGGAGCAGTCGGCGAGCGATGTAGGCAGGCATTGTACGCTTGCAGCTAAGCTCAGCGCTTAGGAAGCCTCTGTGCTTTCTCCGTATCGATCCACCAAGTACCGACACCCAGGTCATACTTGGGGCGGACGGTCGGACGGTCAAACTTATTCCAGTAAGCCACTCGGAATTTGGCTATGTGCCATTCGGGGATCACATAGAAGTTCCAGGTCAATACGCGGTCAAGAGCCCTCCCCCGCTGACGCCTGTCGCGGCCGCCGTCCCCGCGGCGGCTCAGGCGCCATCGAAAGGCGACGAGGAGACCGTCAAGGTCGGCGCCTGCGACGGCGGGAAGGCCGTGGAAGTCGCCAAGGGGCTTGCCGGCCAGGCCCTGGCGGACAACTTGATGGACCAGTGGAAACGCAACCATCCC
>CAYGXB010000646.1:0-1739 GCA_964353605.1 uncultured Bacteriovoracaceae bacterium | reverse complement strand
GGTCTAGGGGAACCCCCTTCTACAAAAGGGGGTTCCCCTGGGGAGGGGGGCGAATTTTAGTGCGAGCAGGTGCCGATGCCGGGGTTGATCCTTGAATGGATCTTGATGCCCCGCAACGAACTGTCCACGATGATCGGGTTGGCCAGTTTCACGAGGTCCTTGTCGATCACGAAGCGGTAGTCGTCGACCGTATACACGTCGTCGTATTCTCCCGGCTCATCCTGAGCCAGCAACAAATTCACGCCTGCTCAGGATGCCCGCATATAGATGCGGAGCGGGGTTATCTGCCTGTCCTTGAAGTAATTCTCGAGGGCCTTCTTGCCAGCATCCGTGACGGTGATCATGTTTCGCTCCTTTTTTTCCATTTGAATTTCTCTTCGGTATTGTTTACACGATGCATAGCAGCGTGTCATTGATCCAGATCAACAAAAGGAGAAAAAGATGGAAGACAGGTTCCTCCGCTACATCCCTCTCTTCCAGGGGCTTCCTGAAGAGCAGGTGAAGCGGCTTGCCGAGAGCGGAAGGTATAAGAACTTCAAGTCCGGCGAGCTCATTGCCGGAGAGGAGGAAAAGGTCAAAGCGCTGTTCCTCGTGGTGTGGGGGAAGGTAAAGATATTCAGGGGATCCGAGAAGGAGCAGACGATCTATCTGTTCGGGCCGGGGGAGCTGTTCTGTCTCACCTCTCTGGCTGATGAACCGTTCCCGGCAAGCGCCATGGCGCTCGACGACACCCGAGTCCTCGTTTTGCCGTCGGATATGCTCGAAGACATGGCGAAAAGGGAGCCATCGCTGCTCTTCAATATGCTGATCACCCTTATACGCAGGCTCAAGGAGTCCATGCACCTCATCGAACTCTTATCCCTCAAGGAGATCCCGCAGCGGCTGGCGAGCTTCCTTCTGCATTCGCTTGCGCTGCAGGGTGGAGGGGATGTGCTTGCCTTGACCATATCCCAGCGCGAGCTCGCCAAGATCCTGGGGACCACGCCTGAGACCCTCTCCAGGGTGCTCAAGAAGATGGGCTCTGACGGTATGATCGCGGTGAAAGGCCGGAGCATCAGGATGCGCGATCGGGCAGCTCTCGAACGGCTTTCCGAGGGCACAGGCTATCCGCATGGCTCCCAGCAAAACATACTAACTTGATTACAGAAGCGTTTTGACAATTACAGAAATATGCCTTGCTTGGCTGTTCTTCTCTGTCTGACACGAGGGCGGGGTAAAAATCCTATGATTGGTAAACAACTTGCATGCAAGGCTGTTATCTGCAATGTTAGAAGCACTGCTTAAGAGAAAAAGGGAGGGCTCCGCCATGGAAAAGTTCAGGGGGAAAAGGCTGAGATCCGAGGTCTATGGTGTCTTCTTCGCCTTTATCATCCTCATCATAGCGAGTCTAGCCCTGATCGACTGTAACGGCGGCGGCTCGAGCGACAGCGACAGCGACAGCACACCGTCGGCACCCGGCTCCCTGCAGGCCCAGGCCTTGAGCGCGAGTCAGATCTCGCTCTCCTGGACAGACAATTCGCAGAATGAGGACGGTTTCAGGATTGAAAGAAGGAGCAGTGGCGGTTCCTACAGCGAAATCACGACGGTGGCCGCCAACACCACTTCCTATCCCGATACGGGATTGTCGGCTGGGGTCACCTATTATTACCGGGTGCGGGCCTATAATGCGAGCGGGAATTCCGCGTATTCCAACGAGGCCAGCGCCACCACACTTCCGCAGGGGCAGGACGGTGCCATCA
>CAYGXB010000645.1:0-1740 GCA_964353605.1 uncultured Bacteriovoracaceae bacterium | reverse complement strand
GGAGAATGAGTATGGGTGATCATTTGAGTTTTATCGATGGTTTGTTGGTTAGGCTGCAGGGACCCATGAGTTTCCGCTTCCTCATCCAGCCGCTGATGGGACTGTTCTTCGCCTTCCGGGACGGCAGGAAAGATGCTCAGGCGGGGCGGCCACCCTACTTCTGGGCCCTGTTCACCGATGCGGGGCACCGGCGCGATATGCTGCGGAGCGGCTGGAAGTCGATAGGCAAGGTGTTCATCATCGCCGTCGTCCTCGACTTCGTCTTTCAGTACATCGTGTTCCACGATTTTCGCCCGGGCGGGGCGTTGATTGCGGGGGTGATCCTGGCGATCTTGCCCTATCTTCTTGTCAGGGGGCCCGTGAACCGCCTCACACCCCGGAAAGGCAAAGGAGGAGAAGCATGAACGAAGAGAACAATGGCCAGACACCTAAACAGGACACGGGCAAGCCTTCTTCTCCCGCTCCAACCTCAACGGCTACGAGCGGTGCGGGAAGGGCAACCGGAATCAGGAAGATCCTATCCGGCCTTGAGTCGGCGCTCGGCTTCGGGCAGGGCAAGCCCGCGCAAGCAGGGGCCCAGACCGGCGATGTCAGCACGCAGCTGGCGCACCAGCGCACGGACCTCGCCATGAATCGGAACTATCTGGCGGCCGACCGCACCCTCATGGCCTGGATCCGCACGGCACTCTCCATGATCAGCTTCGGGTTTACCATCGGCAAGCTCGGGCAGGTCATGGGCTCCGTTGAGGTGAAGGGCGTTTTGGGCCGAACCAAAATGATGAGTGTCGAGAGCATTGCCTACTTCCTCGTGGTCCTCGGGACCGTGGCGCTCACCATGGCCGCTATTCAGCACTGGTACCGCATGCGCGAGCTCTACGCCCTGGGCCTCCGCCGCCAGCTCAGCATCTCATTCATCGTATCGCTGCTGTTGGTGGCGGTGGGGGGGTTTGCGCTGAGCTCCCTGATCCTGGCCCTATGAAACTTGAGGCACGGACCATGATACATCGTGCATCCCGGCTGGGAGAGCGTCCATGAGCTGGATCCTGCGCTATCGCTGCCGGGCCTTCCTGCGGTCCTCCCTGTGCGCAGCACCCATCGCGTGCATGGCAGCGGCGCTCCTCGCCGCGCCCCTGATCCGCATGCTCGACACCGGGACGCAGTGGACCCTGATGGGCTTCGGGCGCGAGGGGTCGCGGATCGTGGTCGGCGCCTTGGCCGCGTCGCTCTTGACGTTCATCGTCTTCGCCTTCAGCATCATCCTGCTCGCGGTCCAGATCGCAGGCGGCCAGCTCACGCCGCGGATCATCGCCCGGGTATTCGAAAGCCGCCTGGCCAAGCTGAGCCTGAGCACCTTTGTGTTCGCCTTTACCTATACCCTGGCGGCCCTCGGCCGGATCGAAGACCGTGTCCCCCAGTTGCCCATCCTCGTGGCCGTGCTGGCGAGCCTGTTCAGCGTGGCCCTGTTCCTCTACCTGATCCAGAAGGTCAGCCAAAGCTTGCGGCCCGTCATGATCCTCACCCGTGTGGGGAACGACACCCGCACCGCGATCGACGTTGTCTACTCGAGCCCGTTCGCGGCGCGCACGGGAGCGTGCGGGGCCCCGAAGCTCGATGCCGCGCCACCCACTAGGACGATCACTCACAGCGGAGCTTCGGGCGTGGTGCTCGCTTTCGATGCCTGCGGTCTGGTGGAGCTCGCCCGGCGCGCAGGCTGTACGATCGAGCTCGTCCCGCAGGTGG
>CAYGXB010000644.1:0-1743 GCA_964353605.1 uncultured Bacteriovoracaceae bacterium | reverse complement strand
TCGATCAAGGCAATGGGGCCATGCTTCATCTCACCGGCTGGATAGCCTTCTGCATGGATATACGAGATCTCTTTCATCTTCAGGGCACCCTCGAGGGCAATCGGATAGTTGATGCCCCTTCCGAGATAGAGGAAGTCTCTGGTGTAGAGGTATTTTCGGGCAATCTTAGCCACTTGGGTCGAGGATTTCAGCATCTCTTCCATGAGATGAGGAAGTTTGGTGAGCTCCTCGATTAACGCTCTCCCCTCTTTCTGAGAGAGAAGGCCTGTTTCCCGACCCATCCGAAGGGCGAGGAGAAAAAGCGTAATCAGTTGAGTTGCAAATGTCTTGGTTGAGGCTACACCGATCTCAGGGCCCGCATGGGTATAGATCACATGGTCCGAGTCCCTGGCCAGACTCGACTCCACCACATTGCAGATGGAAAGGGTCATTGCTCCTTTCCGTTTGCTTTCTCTCACGGCAGCCAGGGTATCGGCCGTCTCTCCCGATTGGGAGATGGCGACGACCAGATTATTCTCTCCAATAATGGGATTCCTGTACCGGAATTCAGAACCGATGTCCGCTTCCACCGGGATTCGGCAAAATTGTTCGATCAGGAACTTCCCTACCAAGGCTGCATGGTAAGATGTGCCACAAGCAATCAGAATGATCCGATGGACCCTCCTCAAGGTCTCCCGATCCAGTCGGACATTATCCAGAACCACGTCCCCCTTTTCTTCGGAGAGCCGTCCACGGATGGTATCCGTCACTGCCCTCGGCTGCTCAAAGATCTCTTTAAGCATAAAATGTTTATAGCCGCCCTTTTCCGCCATGAGGGGATTCCAATCCACATATCTGGGTTCCTTTGAAACCTCCTCTCCTTTGGCATCGTAAACCTTCACCCCTTTAGAGGAGAGGAACGCGACCTCCCCATCGTCCATAAAGATGAAGTTTCTGGTATAGGGAAGGATCGGAGGAATGTCAGAGGCAATGAAATACTCGCCTTCCCCGAGGCCAATGACAAGGGGGGCCTCATTTCTTGCCCCTATTAAACACGTCTCATCCCCTTCATAGAGAATTCCGAGGGCATAAGACCCCTTGATCCGACCCAAGGTAATTTTTACGGCATCCAGGAAGGAGTGACCCTCCTGGATGAATTCATCGATGAGATGAGCAATCGTCTCTGTATCCGTCTCTGAACTGAAGACATGACCTTTTTCTTTAAGATATTGTCTAAGGGGCAGATAATTTTCGATAATGCCGTTATGAACAACCGTCACCTGACCTGCCTTATGGGGGTGAGCGTTTTCGTCCGAGGGCCTTCCGTGGGTAGCCCATCGAGTATGGCCGATCCCCACTTTCCCATCAAAGGTCTCCTTTTCAATGACTTCCTCAAGCTTCGTTAACTTCCCAACCTTCCGACGGATCTCGATCTTGCTCCGATGAAAAACGGCAATGCCAGCAGAATCATATCCGCGGTATTCGAGTCGTCTGAGCCCGTCTAATAGAACCTTCGCCGTCTCCCTGGAACCTATATATCCAACGATGCCACACATTGTTTAAACCTCATTGAAAACCATAAAGCTCAAAATCGAGATTGCCACGTCGCTATCGCTCCTCGCAACGACAATAAGACTTGGTCATTATTAAGCCTTTCTGCCGCAGGTAGAGTTGTCGTTGCGACCCTGAATCAAGTTCAGGGGAAGCAATCTCTATTTTGGATACTACTGATCACATACCCTTCTTTTTAGTACTCTTTTTACG
>CAYGXB010000643.1:0-1744 GCA_964353605.1 uncultured Bacteriovoracaceae bacterium | reverse complement strand
CTGGGCGCCAACGACCGGATCGTCATGAACAAGGACAACCTCATCGGCGAGGCCAAGAAGGAAGTGCTCAAAATGCTGGATGATGGGTATGCGCCGCCGATGAAGAAGAAGATCCCCGTATTCGGGCGTGAGGCCCACGGTATGGTCTGGGCCGAGATGAACAACATGAAGGGTGGTGGATACATCACGCCGCATATGGAGGTCATCGCCAAGAAGATCGCCTACTGCATGTCCGGTGGAGATGTTCCGCAGGGTACCCTGGTGAACGAGGAATATCTCCAGAGCCTGGAGCGGGAGGCCTTCGTCGATCTGTGGAAGACCGAGAACACCAAGAAGATGGCCGAACACATCATGGCGACGGGCAAACCGCTGATGCTGTAAGGCAGAGAATGAATTGAAACGATAGGAGGAGAAACCTATGTCAGAGGCTTATATAGTCACGTCAGTAAGGACACCCGGATGCAGGAGGGCCAGAGGCGCCTTTGCGCAGACGAGGCCCGAGGATCTTTTGAAAGCCGCGCTTGATGCTGTGATCGAGAGGACTCCCAGTGTCGAAAAGAAAGACGTCGAGGATATCTTGGTGGGCTGCGCCTTCCCGGAAGCGGAACAGGGATTGAACATCGGCCGCATCATTGCTCAGATAGCCAAATTTCCGGATGACACCTGCGGTGTCACTGTCAACCGGTTCTGCGCCTCGGGCCTAGAGGCCATTGCCCTGCAGGCTATGCGCATCAAGTCCGGCTGGTGCGACGTCGCCATCGGCGCCGGTTTGGAGTCGATGTCCATCGTCCCCATGGGCGGCAACCTGCCGCGCCCTCATCCCGATTGGGCCAAGGAGAACCCAGATGTCTACATATCCATGGGTATGACGGCCGAGAACGTCGCCAACCGTTACAAGATCACCCGCGTTATGCAGGACGAGTTTGCCTTCCATTCCCAAATGAAGGCCGCTGCAGCCCAGAAGAACGGGCGTTACAAGGAGATCGTCCCCACACCCGCTGCGAAGTATGTCGAGAAAGACGGTATGTGGAAAAAAGAAACCTTCATCCAGGACTTCGACGACGGCGTCAGAGGCGACACAACCATCGATGGGCTTGCCAAGCTGCGGCCGGCCTTCGCCGCTATGGGGTCTGTGACGGCCGGCAACTCCTCGCAGACCACCGACGGCGCGGCGGCAACCCTGCTTGTGAGTGAGGAAGCCCTCAAGCGCTTCAACCTGAAACCGATCGCCAAGGTCAAGTGCTATACCGTTGCAGGCTGCAGGGCGGATGAGATGGGTGTCGGACCGGCCTACGCCATCCCCAAGGCTCTCAAGATCGCGGGCCTCAAGGTTCAGGACATCGGCGTGTTCGAGGTTAACGAGGCTTTCGCTTCCCAGGCAATCTACTCCCTCCAGCAGCTCGGCCTGTACGATGATAAATCTCTGTGGGCCTCCGATAGCGACAAGCGCATCATTAACGTCAACGGTGGAGCCATCGCCCTGGGCCATCCGCTGGGATGCACCGGCGCCAAACTCTGCTCCCAGCTCATGACCGAGATGCAGGCTCACAAAGCGAAGTACGGCGTCGAGTCTATGTGCATCGGCGGAGGCATGGGTGCTGCGGCCGTCTTCGAGCTGTGTGCCTAATCTCACCTGAAACCAGGAACAATGAATGAAAAGGCTGCCATCCCGGCAGCCTTTTTCTTTTCAGGGAGGGGACATTTCTATCGAGTTAAACAAGGGGACATTTCTAAAGAGTGTTGA
>CAYGXB010000642.1:1063-1745 GCA_964353605.1 uncultured Bacteriovoracaceae bacterium | reverse complement strand
ATCGATAAAAAGATGCTCGATGGGCTCCAGCACCGTGCCGTCCCGCTCCTCATAGATCACCTCGGGCCTGCTCACGCACATCTCAAAACCCTCGCGCCGCATGGTCTCGATGAGGATTGCAAGCTGGAATTCGCCCCGGCCCTTGATGATGAAGCAGTCTTTCTCCGGGGGAACCTCCATTCTGATGGCCACGTTGCGGAGCGTCTCCTTTATGAGGCGCTCATGGATCCTGGTAGACTGCACATAGGTGCCCTCGGTCCCTGCCAGGGGCGAAGTATTGGCAATGATGCGCATGGACACGGTGGGCTCATCCACTATTATTCGTTTCAATGCCTTGGGGTTCTCCTGGGTGCAGATGGTGTCGCCGATCTTCACGTTGTCGATGCCTGCGAGCACTACGATATCGCCGGGTTGAGCGCTTTCGACCACGCGAATGGAGATGCCGTCATAGCTCTGCAGCTTGGTGACTTTGAGCGGCATATGCCCGCCATCGGCATTGATACAGAGCAATGCATCGTTCGAGGAGATCTGCCCGTGGAATATCCGGCCGATGGCAAGCCTGCCCACATAGTCCGAGTAATCCAGGTCCGCCACCAGCATCTGGAAGGGTTCCTCCGGGTCATATGCCGGGGCCGGGATCTCGGTCAGGATGGTATCGAAGAGGCACTGAAGGTCCCGGCCT
>CAYGXB010000642.1:0-1053 GCA_964353605.1 uncultured Bacteriovoracaceae bacterium | reverse complement strand
CCGCATGGCAACCCCATCGCGGCCAACGGCATACAGGCAGGGAAAATCGATCTGGCTATCATCGGCGCCCAGATCGATGAAGAGGTCGTATATCTCATTCAGGACTTCATGAGGCCGTGCATCCTTGCGGTCGATCTTGTTGATCACCACGATCACCTTGAGGCCTGCTTCCAGGGTCTTTTTTAGTACAAAGCGCGTCTGCGGCAGTGGCCCTTCGGAGGCATCCACCAGGAGGATGGCCCCATCGGCCATAGAAAGCGCCCGTTCTACCTCACCCCCGAAATCGGCATGGCCTGGCGTGTCGATGATGTTGATTTTGACTCCATGCCAGAGCACGGAACAGTTCTTGGCCGCGATGGTGATACCGCGCTCGCGCTCCAGCTCCAGATTGTCCATGACCCTGGCTTCCACCTCCTGGCCTTCGCGGAACACACCGCTGACGCGGAACATGGCATCCACGAGGGTGGTCTTCCCGTGGTCGACATGGGCGATGATGGCGATATTCCTGATATTCTCATTCCTCGTAAGTTGTTTCACAGTGTTCCTTTCCATGATGATGTATGAACGTGTACCTGACAGTGTGCTGTGGCATATACTACGTGCAGCGCATTGGCAATAGAATTCTCGAAGAAGGATATGGATATTGCCGTTTACGACCCTTGGTGCTATACACTGTCGCCTGAACCGGGGCACCTATGAAGATAGGACTGATAGGACTCAGGGAGTCTGGCAAGACTACCATATTCAATGCGCTGACCCGCATGGATATCGCCATTGACCAATATTCATCTGCAAAGGATGAGACGAATATTGCAGTTACGCGGGTAGCGGACCCCCGCATCACCTTTTTAAGCGAGATGTACCGGCCTAAAAAGACCACCTATGCAACGCTGGAGTGCATCGACTTCGGGGGGTTCCGTAACAACACCGGAGGTGAGAAAAAAGAGGTCTCCCTGCCTCGGAGCTTGGGATCATAAAGAGTGCCGAGGCCCTTGCCCTGGTAGTGAGAAACTTCCATGATCCTAAAATTTACGTGCCTGGCCTCGGCAATTG
>CAYGXB010000641.1:0-1749 GCA_964353605.1 uncultured Bacteriovoracaceae bacterium | reverse complement strand
TTATATCCCGCCCTCTTTCGCGAACCCCTGCTTCGTCAGCGCCTATCTCCCGGATATGACCAAGCCCGATGCCGGTTTCCGCTACGATCCTGCAGGATTCCTCCCCTATGGCATTCCCAAAGGCAACGTCCCCTTTGGGGATAAAACCACTTTCGAGGTCGCATATACCGGCCTCCAGCCTGTACGTACCAGCACCCTGGAAGTGATCATCTATGAAAAGGGCAGGATCATCTGCTCCCATGTCTTTCCCCTGGAAAAGACATGGGAGCCCCATGGAGAGAGCCCGTCGAGCATTATTCTAGAGCGGATTCTGCTCGTGCGCTCGTCCGAGGAAATGGAGAAGCGCGACCTGGACCTCGACAGCCTGGTCGACGAGCTGGAAGGCAATCTCGCCGCTGCCTGCCACCCCTATTTTGTCTTCGATGCCGACGAGCAGGCGCGCGAACCCCTCGAGCCCGTGACGCTTTTCCAGGTGCGGCCGCTCGACGTGAGCAACTATGCGAACCTCAGGGTCAGGATCAGGTGGGTCTTCCTGTACCGGAAGGACGGGGGCTATGGACCGGATTCCTGGTGTAAGGACGGCCATGCGGGCGACATCGAAACCGCCTGGTATGTTCTGGCATCACAGGACGGCGGCCTGAACTGGGACATCGTCCGCATCGGCCTGGACGATGAAGGCCGGCTCGAATGGCGGCCTGGAAAGCCGGGGATCGAGACCTATGGGAGCCATCCGGTCATCCGTGTCTCGGCCGGCAAGCACCGCCAGTATTTCTCCAGCGCCTATGATCACCAGAATTCCGTGTACAGCACCTGGGGCTGCAACGAGGACGTGAACGGCAAGGGCGCATTCTTCATTCCCGATCTGAAGTCGGTGAACAAGGCCATGTTCAACAATGTGGGCGAGCCCGAGCACCACCCATTCCCGCCGTTTATCGGGAACCTCGACCGCATCTTCCCGGGGCAGTCAGTCTGGCGAGAAAAGCCATTTTTCAGCTCGTCCTGCGGCCCGATTGCGCGGGAATGGATGACTTTCGCCTGGAGAGGCGGGATTTCCGAGGGGTACAGGCTCCAGTCCTACGCCTATCCGGATCTCTTCATCCGCCATAGGCGGTATCTCGGAGAGCTCACGAAGCTCTATTCAACCATCGAGAAGCAGTCCGCCACATTCAGGATCTTACCCGGGCTGGCCGACAGTACGGTGGTCTCGTTCGAAGCGGTCAATTACCCGGGATACTACCTGAGGGCTGAGGATGCCAGGATCAAGCTCCAGAAGCTGACCGATGACAAAGACTTCGGAAAGGACGCCACCTTCCGGATGGTCCCCGGTCTCGCGGACAAGACCTGGACCTCGTTCGAATCCTTCAGCAATCCCGGCAGCTTCATGCGCCAAAGGGATTTGCACCTCTACCTCGAAAAGGGCGATGACGAGCAGTTCCGGAAAGACGCCACCTTCCGGATCATCCCCCCGAAATAAAAAAGCTCATATCCCCCCTTGTATGTTGATAAGGTGGTATAAAGGGGCAGAAAAGCAGTTTTGATGTGGTAGACCGATCCCCTCTTGGCAGGAGAAGCCGTGATTCAACGCAGGTCGCCACACCATATTCCCTTGTATTTCCTTGTAATAAAATCTCTGTTCCTCTATACGTGATTACAAAGAATGAGCATCTTCTACGGGAGGTTTGTATCATTATGGCAACTATATCGCAGGAAGGCGAGGAAATAAAAAAAGCGATCAAATGGGTGTCGTCG
>CAYGXB010000640.1:0-1752 GCA_964353605.1 uncultured Bacteriovoracaceae bacterium | reverse complement strand
CCAGTTCTCCACAACCAAATGAATTTGTTCGAGTATTAACCGGACAGTAGTGATTTGAACTTTATATGCTCTGAGGATTGGCATGTTTGCTCCCGGGCCTTCCTGTCCAGTTCTTCATAGTCTTCCCGACTCCCATTGCGAGCATTACCCAATCCAGTACAATGTCTGGAAGCAGGGCCCGGGAAATGCAGGCGATGTGGATAATTTTAGGCTTCTTTACCACATGGCGATTCTTCTTGAGTGCCTTTTCTACTATGACCTCAGCGATCATATCATGATCCTTAACCCTTGGGATGAGCAGATTGCCGAGTGCATTGAACTTCCCCCCCTCGAACATACCATGCTTGAGGAACCCGGGATGAATAGATGAATATTTTACTCCAGACTTCTTGTCCGCCATCGCTTCGAGCCGCAAGGACTCAGTGAGTCCCCACACCGCCCATTTGGTAGCGCAATACACTGCCACATCCGGCACGCCCAAGATCCCGGCAGCAGAGGAGATGTTGACGATATGGCCGCTGTTACGCTCGTACATGCCGGGAAGGAATGCATAGGTGGTGTACAAGATGGCCCTTAAATTAACGTCTTCTTCCCGCTCCCAGATCTTTAGCGGAACATCGCAGAATCTTCCGCTCATGACAAAGCCCGCATTGTTGATGAGGATATCGACTTGACCCATATCCTTCTTTGCCTGTTCTGCCAGCTCAAAGACCCGAGCCTGGTCGGTGATATCACATTGATAGAGAAACACCTTTCCCAGGGGCTGCAGGTCATTCTTTGCCTCCTCGATTGCCTTCTCATCCAAGTCCCAAATGGTGACATCGCATCCTGCCTTGAGCAATCTCTTGGTTGTGGCAAGGCCGATTCCCATGGCTCCTCCGGTCACCACCGCCTTCTTTCCTCGTAAATCTTTCATAACCTACCTCCTAACGCATACTGAAAATTTTTAATCTCTCTTAGGGGTTAATTCCCCGCAGCTTGCTGCGAAAGGCTTATTCCCCTTATGATATTTTGATACCCCGTAGCTTGCTGCGGGGTAGTTCATTCGGTAGGTGAAGAGAAGGGGATATTTACTTTTCGAAGCCTCAGGGTCATTTAACACATCAACACTGACCCATTCGAGACAGAGCTTCTCGACAAGTTCAAAAAATCTATCGATCGCGTTTTTTTCTTCTGGAAATCTCTTTTTGAGAGCCTCTACGGTAGCATCTCTCTGAGCAGGAAGTGTGACATCGAGGTGATCCGGGAGCACAATACGGTACATGGTACTCCCCTCGACCAATTCGATCTTATCAAGAACTCCAAGCTTAGCAAGCAGCATCCTTAAAGGACCTGGGTTATTCACTGATCCCATGGAACTGAGCTGATGGAGGGCTACCTCAAACTCGAATCTCCCTCTAATAAAGCTGGTGGCACACCCTCCGGGTATATTATGGCGTTCTAAGAGAAGAACCCTGAACGCATTCTTTGCAAGACTCAGCGCAGAGGTAAGCCCACCGTTTCCTGCCCCAACCACAATCACATCATAATCTGACATCTTTTCCTCTATCAACAGTATGACAAAAAATCTAGGAATTATGAGCCTTCCCTTAAAGAACTTTTATCAAACAAAGTATCGAGGAATAAGATAAGGAACTTGTTTTAGTAACTCTTTGAAAAATCTCTTTTTTGAATCATTTAGCATATGAGAACCAAGAACGCTGGTTCCCAAGACAACCACAATGGCAAAGATCCTTTTCATTTATCCCCCCT
>CAYGXB010000639.1:0-1752 GCA_964353605.1 uncultured Bacteriovoracaceae bacterium | reverse complement strand
GGTCCGACATGTCGGGGTCGGTCATGATGGTCGCCGGGTTCGAGTTGATGAGCACGACCTTGTAGCCCTCTTCCTTGAGGGACTTGCAGGCCTGGGCCCCGGAGTAGTCGAACTCGCAGGCCTGGCTGATTACAATGGGACCGGATCCGATGATGAGGATCTTCTTGAGGTCTGTGCGCTTCGGCATCTTATCTACCCTGCATGTACCTGCATAAGGGTGAGGAAATCCCGGAACAGGTAGTTCGCATCATGCGGCCCCGGGGAGGCCTCCGGATGGTACTGTACGCTGAAGGCCGTGAGCGAGGGATAGGCAAGCCCCTCGAGCGTATGGTCATTGAGATTGATATGGGTGATGATGGTCTCCTTCGGCAGGGTCTCGGTCAGCACTACAAAGCCGTGATTCTGCGAGGATATTTCCACCCTCCCTGTGCGCACGTTCTTGACCGGCTGGTTCACTCCATGATGCCCGAACTTGAGTTTAACTGTCTTGCCGCCGAGGGCCAGCCCCAGGAGCTGATGACCGAGGCAGATGCCGAAGATGGGCAGCTTGCCCAAGAGGCCACGGATGGTCTCAATCGCATACGTGATCGGCTCTGGATCGCCCGGGCCGTTCGAGAGCAGGATGCCGTCCGGCTCGAACGCGAGGATCGCGCTGGCCGATGTCCGGGAGGGCACGACGACCACTTCGCAGTCGAGGGCCTCGAGGTGTCTGAGGATGTTGTACTTGACCCCGCAGTCCAGGACCACTACCCGCAGCCGATTCCCCTTCTTCTTCACGCCCTCGAATGGACGAACAGCCCCATGCCTCCACAGGTACGGCCTTGTGCTCGTCACGTACGCAACCATGTCCTGGCCCACCAGACCCGGATACGCCCTGAGCTTCTGAGCCAGTCCGTCAACGTCATCGACATGGGTGGAGAGAACCCCGCGCATGGCACCCGCCGTACGGATCTTGCGGGTGAGCGCCCGCGTATCGATGCTGTCCACCCCCAGCTTGCCGTATGCCTCCAGGAATTCCTTCAAGGTCAGCTTGGCACGCCAGTTGCTCGGTCGTCCCTGGTATTCCTTGATGATGTAGCCTTCCATGTGGATGGCGGCAGATTCCATGTCCTCGTCGTTCACGCCGCAGTTGCCAATGAGGGGATAGGTCATGACGAGGATCTGGCCCTTATAGGATGGATCGGTGAGGATTTCCTGGTATCCAGCCATGCCGGTATTGAAGACGACCTCCCCAAAAACCTCACCCCTGCCCGCGAAGGCGTATCCTCTATAGATGCTCCCGTCCTCGAGTACGAGCAGGGCCGGGGGGTCGGTCCTCTTCAGGGGCAAGCACTTCCTCCTATTTTTGAATTCTCTGTTTAGGTTGAGAATTGCTCAAAGTCAACAAGTCCTTTTACGAGGGAGGAACCCCTTTTTGCCAAAGTGATGCATCTCTCCCTCTCTTTTCCAATAAGCTTTTCAGAGCCTTGGAAATTGGCCGCCCCAATATAGCTATGTCGCTTCGGGGCGGCCAATTTTAAAGGCAGTTCAGTAATTTTCTCAAGGGGCCGGGGAAGAACCCTTATTCATACGTGCCTGTCAGAACATTTTAATCAACCCCTGCAGAGATCATCGTATAGTATTTATTTACACGCTTCAATCGGGTTTCCCCCGAAAACCTTATAAACTACAGCACAGGGAGGTAGTTGTCGATCTCGAACTGGCTGACATGGGTCCGGAAGGCGTCCCATTCCCGGTGCTTGTTCTCGAGGA
>CAYGXB010000638.1:0-1761 GCA_964353605.1 uncultured Bacteriovoracaceae bacterium | reverse complement strand
TTACATTCAGAACTAACTTGACTAATTTAATGTAGTAATATGCTCAAGCTGAGGTATCAATTCATCAGCCAGCTTCTTAACTGCTGGGCGATGACTCGCTGTGCAACGGACTATGAAGTCGCGCACAGGTTGGTTAGTCTGCAGCATATCTAGATATTCGGCAAATGAAACCAAGACGCAACTGCGAGCTACTTCACGGCATTCTACAGTTGGCAAGGGTATAACATCAACCTTTAATAGCTCAGAGGTAATACTGCTCGCCAAGTCAGGTCGGCATCGGGCTATGCGCCCTGAACTGCCAAGGATGTTCGCGGCGGTAATTAGCTTGCCATCCCACAAATGGTCATAATACCTATTGAAAACATGGTCGAAGCATTTCTCAGTATCAACTTTTACCAAGTATGACAGGATAATAATACCATTCCATAGTAAAACACTTGAAGCACTGTCTAACAACTTTGCGAAAACCTCGAAGTGTGGATAAAGGAGAGAAGGGTTAGCCTGACTGATAAGTTGTAACTTTTTCGCCGCTCTGAAGCGGGCAGTACGTTTATCACTCAGTGTCACAATTAGCGATTGGATGAGGGTTGGGTCATTTGAGATTTGTTCCATCACCTCATCAACAGCTTTTGCAGGTTTCCTTTTTTTGTATTCGTAGGTTTTATTCCGTCTCGTGGTATTTATAGTATCCATGGATTTTATTATAAATCAATTCGCTCTTGCCTGCAGCATTAAAAAATATCGGGATGTCCGCCCAATGGTGAACACCAACCAAACCATCGAAAATAGTTCGGTGACTAAGTGCTAAGTCCCTGCTTGTAGGGCGGCTCGGTGTTCTGCCGCAGCGCCACCAAATACTTGAAAATATCCTCGCCAGTGCGGTATCTGCTCCTGTCGTATTTGTCGTAGTGCACGATGTCGGCCAGAGGTCTGCGGTAAGATGGCCCGGGCTTATAGGCCGGATAGCCGATGGCCGCTAGCGTCTGCACCTCCAGTATCTCAGGAATATCGAGGATCTTTTTGAGCGCCTGGCCCCACAGGCGGTTGACGCTGAGCCACTCCGAGCCCAGTCTGGCCGCAGCCGCCGCTAGATGAACGTTGTGGGTGGCGTTGGCCATGTTCTTGAGGTAGATGGCATCCGCCGCCCCCTCGGCGACCAAAAAATTAGCCCCCAGTACCGTTGCCTGGTAGGTACGGCGGTCGCCCACCATGACTATCAGCACCGGGGCATCCTTGAAGCTGGGCGTGGTGAGGGGTGAACGCAACTGGTGGTGTCTTGCTTCCGGCACGCGCGTCTGCTCGATGACGTAAGCCTCCTGATTGGGAGCCAGCCACGAGCCCACGACTTTGGTTCTCATCTCCGCGTCCCTGACCACCACGAACTCCCAGGACTGCGCGTTAGCCCCGGACATGGCCCAGCGCCCGGCTTCGAGTATCTTTTCGAGGAGATCTTGCGTGATGGCCTCCGGCTTGAAACGACGTATGCTCCGGCGGGTATGCACGAGCTCTAGAAAATCATCAGTGTTCATGGTTTACTCCTTTCCGGCATGTAGCCCTGCTTGTAGGGTGTTTCGGTGCTCTTTCTCAATCCGTAAAGGAATTTCTGGATTTCTTCAGCGGAGCGGTATTTACCCGTGTCGTATTTGTCAAAATGCACGATGTCGGAGAGTTGACGGCGGGAGGCAGGTTTGGGTTCGTAGGCCGGATACCCCAGCGCCACCATGGAGTGCACCTCCAGCATGTCCGGGATGTCAAGTATGC
>CAYGXB010000637.1:0-1762 GCA_964353605.1 uncultured Bacteriovoracaceae bacterium | reverse complement strand
GAAGTGGTTGATCGTGCATTCTTTTCATTATTAAGCCAATTGCAAAATGTCCCTCATTATTGCGAAAAATTTCAGTATATTCCAAAAGTATTTCAATCTAAGCATACACTGCCGCGTCAATGAATCAATTAACCTTTTGGATACTACAGCTATGTAATGGTTATGTTGTCAGAAGTATGTGCATCTTGCACTACACATGCACATTACTCTACATCTTATATATCAATTACCTGCCAACCTCGAGGAGATTAACCAAGGGATGCAATCCTCTTTCTCGGAAAATCCGGGGTAAATCGGAGGGGACTTCGTATCCAGGGGCTATCTCAGCTCTTTCATGCGGAATGACGGATCAAATCATCCCTCTGGCGTATGGCCTGATAGAGGATTTCCGTCTTCCCAAGGGCGTGGAGCTTCTCCCCAACGCTCTGCAGATGCTTCTTGACGGTCCCTTCCCGACAGCCGAGGGCTTGGGCAATTTGATGATTCGTATAGCCATACGGGAGGTAGGTAATGACCTTGATTTCCTGTTTGGTGAGCCACGCCTGCTCCAGAATGGAAAAGTCGTTATCACGGTGTTGGGGTTTCAGCACTACCAAGAACAGGGGACGCTTCTGGCTGTCATGGACCATATGAGCAGAGCAGGATAATGTTCCTGCCGGAAGATGACAATTCATTGCCCAGGGTCCATATGCCTCCTTTTTCCTCGCTGCGGGAGACACAACCCCCTTGATCCATTCCTCCAACGGCGCAGGAAGATGCCATCCGGTAGTGCTGCCAAACCATTCCTTGAGGAGCACCCGGGTATGATCAGGCAGATTCACCAATTGAGCATGAGGGTCGATGAGCATGGTGTAGAGATTTTCCTTCTGGATCAGATCTTCCAGCATGAGCTTGTTGCAGTGGCATTCCTGATGGAGGAGGATCAAGCTGGCAAAAGACTGCAACAGAGGACTGAGCTTTTTTATGAAGGAAACCTCGAGGGGATGAAATATTTTGCGCTGCTCGTTACGGTAAAGACTCAGGATGAGGGAATTTCCATCTTCCTTGGCGAGGGGCATATTCAAGGAATGCCGCGCCCCGGTATGATGGGTGATGAACTCATAAACATAGCGGTCCTTTTCATTCTTGAGATCAACCATTTCCTGGCTCAGGAAGATATCCCCGGGTTTTCCCCCCATCACGAGCGGTGCACATCTATCATATGCCATGACTTGGGGATAGAGTTCATGCCAGTCGAAGGCGACGCCGTTGTTCGTGAAGATGTTGGCCACATCTTCATCCCTGAACACCAGATAGGCCGCGAGCCAGTCAAGGTGCAGGTGCCTTCCGATATGTTCATGCAGGATATCCGGCAACGAACAGAAGTCCTGGCTGCAACACAAGGCATCACTCAACGTAATCTTCGCAACGTCAAGACTATGCTTGAATGTATGAGCAATCAACATACTCGCTCGGATTTCCTCCTCACACATTGCCAAAGGTGGTTCAATTCAATAAGAGTATTATAACATTTCTGTAAGAAAAGTCAAGGGTGATGTAAAAGGGGTGATGTCAGGGAAGACCTATGTCGATGGGGGCGTTGTGAGTCTCGTTGCCGTGGATGTGGCGCGGCGTTACGGCGCCGATGTGGTCATCGCCCTGGATATCTCCGGCGGAGTCGCCGGGGCCGCTCCCCAAGGGACGATGGATACTATACTGCAAGCCATCGATATCATATTATGCGAAGATAGCCGCCTATCAGATCCGCAATGCCGATATCGTG
>CAYGXB010000636.1:0-1764 GCA_964353605.1 uncultured Bacteriovoracaceae bacterium | reverse complement strand
AAGCGGGCAAGTGGATTCCAAATCTAGGCGCTTTCTTGAAAGCTTTGATCATGGGAGGGAGGATGTCCAGCCTCGCGACTGCCATAAACCTCCTCGATCTCGGGGTCGAGGTTGAACTGATCGAGGCGGACGAGCTCTTCGGCGGACGCGCCAGCTCGTGGATGGACGAGGACGGCGACATGATCGACAATGCCCTGCATGTTTTCTTTCCCTACTACGTCAACCTGATCAACTTCTTCAAGAAGATGGAGATTTACGAGAACATCATCTGGAGAAAGCCGGGGTTCTCTTATATGTTATCGGGGGGGGGGGGGGAGGCGATGTTGCGCTTTCCCGCACTTCCATCCCCGCTCCACGCCGCCGGGGCGTTTCTTTCCCTGCTTAGGTCCTATGATGCCGTTCCCCGGTGGAAGATGCGTTTCACGGCCCTCGCTCACGATCGACCGGCTCATGAGATCACCTTTGCCCAGTGGGCGGAGCGCTTTGCACCGCACGGATCATTCAAGCACATGGAGCCGGGGATCAATGGGCTCACCTTCACTCAAAGCTCCTTTACGATTGATCAGGTGTCGAATAGTACAACATGTTATCCGTTCAGTAAAATACTGATCCGCCGCATACGTTGATCGCCTGACCGGTGATGCCCCTGGCATCGTCCGATGCGAGAAAGACGGCCATAGCCGCAATCTCTTCGGGCTCCATGATCCGGTGCTGGATGTTCATGGTCTTGATCCGCTCTTCCACAACCTTTTCACGGGTAGTCCCGAGAAGCCTTGCGAGCTCATCCAGGATCATACCGGGACCGTTGAGCATGTCGGTGTCCGTCACACCGGGGCAGATGGCATTGCATGTAATTTCGGTAAGACCGAGAAGCCCCAGTTCGGCAGCAACAGTACGGGTGAGGCCTATGACTGCGTGCTTGGATGCCGCATAGGCTGAATTGGTGGGGCTCGCCTGTTTGCCGGAGATGGATGCGATGTTGATGATGCGGCCTTTCCTGTGGTCGATGATTTGAGGAAGAAAGGCCTTGGTGCAGTAATAGGTCCCGAAGAGGTTCACCTCTATTGTCCTCCTCCAGACCGCATCATCGGACTGAAACACGAAAAAGCGCTTTCCAACGACGCCCGCATTGTTCACGAGGATGTTTACCTTGCCGAACTGGTTTTCAACTGATTCAGCAAACCGGTTCACCTGCTCTGAATCGGTGATATCCAGCACATGGCCCATTGCACGGCGGCCCAATCCTTCAATCTCCCGTACTGCTGAGCTGACCTCGGTACCCACATCAGCGGCAATAATGAGATCAGCGCCTTCCCGTGCCATCGCCAGGGCGATCGTCCTTCCGATCCCCCGACCTCCGCCCGTAACGAGGATTTTCTGTCCCTGCAATCTCATGGTTAGGCCCCTTTCAATGCCTTATACTTGAAAACTGATACACCTTTAATTTTCTCTCTCTTTCCCCATGGGATAGATCCTGCACAGGGCACTTCGAAGCGATTCCGAGCCCGTGTCGGGGTCGTAGTCCGTATCGCCGAAGAGCAGGTTCACGCTCGATTTCTTCCACCCATATTCAGGGGATTCTCCTTCGGGAAACCACCAGGCATGCTGGGCGCTCACCACATCCCGGGCGACACCGTCCCAGAGTCTCGCCCGCATGGTCACCCTCCCCTCAGGAGTTTCTATCCAGACTCGGTCCCCCTCTGCGATACCCAGCGACGCGGCCGTATCCGGATGAATCTCCACCAGGGGATCGGGGTTCCGCCT
>CAYGXB010000635.1:0-1766 GCA_964353605.1 uncultured Bacteriovoracaceae bacterium | reverse complement strand
TTACTCATAAAAAGTGATTGACACAATCCTGATAATAGATATAATTGGGTGGGCGCGTCGTTTGATCAAAGCATACCTTTGAGCACATATCACATAAAGGAGGAGTAACTATGCGGAAGATGACTAAGTTATTTTTATTTTTTACAATGTGCCTTTTTACCGTCATGCTTGTTTCAGTGATAGCGATGGCCAAGGACACGTCAAAATCGAAGTTTGATTGGGAAAAAGCCAAGGGAGAAACTCTGAACGTTATCCTTAACCGCCACCCCTGGACAGACTCGACGGAATCGCTTTTCCCGGAATTTGAGAAATTGACCGGTATCAAATTGAATTACGACATACTTACCGAAGACGAGTACATGGAAAAGCTCCTCATCGATCTGTCTATGAAAGCAGGTAAATATGACGTGTTCATGGCCGGAGCGGTCATGGAGTGGCAGTACTCATATGCCGGGTGGATAAAACCCCTGGATAAATATCTGAATGACCCGGCGTTTACGTCTTCCGATTATGATTTTTCGGATTTCCAGGAGGGCATCGTGAAGTCCCATCGGTGGGACGGGAAGATAGGAAGCAGCGCGGGCGGCGGCCCTCTCTGGGCAATACCGTTGCAGCAGGAGGTACACATCCTGTTTTACAATAAATGGCTGCTCAACAAACTGGGCTTGAAGGTCCCAACTACGTATCCCGAGCTCCGGGAAGCGGTAAAAAGGGCAACGACGGTCATCGATGGCGAGCAGTATCGGGGAATTTCGTTCCTCCTTGCTCGCAGTTGGCCCACCCTCGATAATCATTTCATGACACCCTTTTCAACGATGGGAGGCATAGACTTCGATCAAAAGGGGAAAAGCGCGATCAACAGCCCCGCCTCTGTCGACATGCACGATTGGTATCTCAAAATGATCAAAGATTACGGCCCTCCCGGTGTCATCAACTATACGTGGTATGACCAGCAGGAAGCTTTCAGCAGGGGGACGTACCTCTGTTTCATCGGTCCGAGCGTTCTGACCCCGATATTAAAGGACCCAGCCAAATCCAAAGTAGCGGAAAATGTCGGCTTCGCGCTGCCTCCCAAGGGGCCCAAGGGAGAGATCAAATCCCACGTGTGGACTTGGGGCCTTGCGATGAACGCCTTGACGAAAAAAGAGAAGGCTGCGTGGTTGTTCATGCAATGGTCCACCTCGAAGGAAGTGATGCTCCAGGCTGCGAAGCTTGGAAACATGGATCCCCCGAGGAAATCCTCGTGGAACGACCCTGAGATAGTCAAGCTCACCACCGAATGGGGGTCGAGGAAGATCGTCGAAGAGGTCATGAAATATGCAAAGATACGGTTTACGCCCCATCCGCTTACACCAGCTGCCGGCGACAGGTGGGCACAGGCCATGCAGGAGATCTACCTTGGTGATAAGACCGCGAAGCAGGCTTTGGACGAAGCCGCCGCGGATATCGATCGGATGATAAGCGAACAGCTCTCGAAGAAATAGATGTATCCGTGAAGGTAAGGATGATCGAATTTTTATTGTGTCTGTTGGGACTCCGGTTCCAGCAGACACAATTTTTAATCCCACATTTGAAAGATATCTACAATGATCGCCAAATCGTTCGATTTGTATAAAAAGTCGCTCGGCCTCATTCCCGGTGGTTCTCAGATGTTCAATAAACGGCCGCTGACATACGGCTCCGCGCCTTACCCCATCTTCGCGGAACGTGCTGAAGGACCATATTTATATGACGTCGACGGCAACAGATATGTGGACTACCTCCTT
>CAYGXB010000634.1:0-1780 GCA_964353605.1 uncultured Bacteriovoracaceae bacterium | reverse complement strand
ACTGATGACCAAATCGAGGAATTAGAACGAGATGGAATCATCTGTTAATATTACTTGACAACGTTCAGGACATCGTTCACAGAAATAATGGTCACGACATCGTTCAATCGCGACTCTGAAACTATCTGATAGTGCGATGTCGTGACCTGTATTTTCGTTATCACAGTTGATATTTGTATTCTTCGACCTGGATTGTATCCAGAAAGATTTTTAGCTTTTGTTCTTTGACATCGATAGTAGCCACAACGTATTCGTACTGGGTTTCCGGTGGAGCGGAGAACATTTCACCGAAGATGTTCAGCCGGCAGTCGCTTCGGATGAATCTCACAAGATGATAGCAACCTTCCTCCGGCTTATCCAAGGGATGTCTTGGGGCATCGCTCTTGCTCGGGAAGACCAATTTTTTCTCCATGCCAGCCAATGCCTTGAGAGGAGTTTTCCCTTTGATCTTACTGTAGCGATAGGTGCTGTTATGCCGGTGCTCGAATGCCAGCGATTTTTGGCGAAGCTGCGGCATTGACAACATCGTGACCTTGGCGAGGAATTTTTGCTGGTAATGGTCATTGAACTTCTCGACGACGCCGTTCCACCACGGCTCGGAAGGAGGAATGAACCAGAGATTGACACCGTAGCGCAGGCAGAGGCGAATAAGCGGTCCCATGCCTCGTGGATGCGTTGGACTCCCGTAGAAGGCTAGCTCATTGTCCACCTGCAGGTTCTCCGGGATGCCCATACGCAGCCAAACCGCATAAACAGCGTCCAAAACGCTTTGCGCCGCTTTGGAGGGCATGGGCTCTATTCCGCACCTGTTGATCGCGGCATCGATGGCATGCAGGCTGTAAAACTTGATCGGGCCGGTAAGATAACGCGGGCCGACTAGATCCACCTGATGGGTTTGGTTGGGCGAAAATGCCGGAAGCTCGGGATACTTTTTGCCCTTCGGCGTGTATCTTCCGGTCCGTCGATGCGTCAGGTCCCGGCGCCGCAGAATACGGCCGATAGTGCTGAGGGAGGGAATCGGTTGGACCTCCATGTCGATCATCTCCCATTGGATGGCCTGATTGCCGCAGAAGAGCCCCTTGTTGTACAGGTTCAACCGAACTAATTCTAGGATCTTTTCGATCTCCGCAGGGGTGCGGTAGGGACTGGAAAGCGGTCGCCGAGACCGATCTTCAAACCACGCTGGATCATCCGGGGTATGCCGTGCTACCCATTTGTATAGCCACCGAGTTGTTTTGCCCAGTGAGGCGCAAATTCTCTCTGGGGCTTCTCCGGCGAGATACCTTTGCACTGCAGATGCCCGTTGCTTCAAAATCTTCTTTTTCATGAACACCTCCTTAAAATAATTTGGTGTCCATGATATAACGGGTTGTGGCTATTCGATTGTCAAAGAACGTTTGTGAACGATGTCCTGAATGCTAATTTAGTGAACGATGTCCTGAACGTTGTCACTTAGTGCCTACTGGATTATAAATATGAGACTCTTAGAGTGTGTTCCCAATATCAGTGAGGGTAGAGATCAAAACAAAATCGCTTCGATCGCCGAAGAGGTGAAGAGACAAAAAGGGGTCAGGCTCCTCGACGTCTCATCAGATAAAGACCACCATCGGAGCGTATTTACCTTCATTGGCGAGCCCTCAAACATAAAAGAGGCAGCCCTTTCGCTTACCCTGAAGGCCATTGAGCTCATCGATATGAGAGTGCACCGGGGAGCCCATCCGCGTTTAGGTGCGGTGGATGTGGTTCCTTTCATCCCCATTCAAGGGATGGAGATGGAAGA
>CAYGXB010000633.1:0-1785 GCA_964353605.1 uncultured Bacteriovoracaceae bacterium | reverse complement strand
CGGAAGATGGTAGCCGTTCTTCGAAAAATCGATTTTCAGGCTGTCAAGACCGGTACATCCACCGGTGCTCGGCGAACCCGTCATGGCAGTATAAGAGTAGACCGTATCAAGACCATCGCGCCTGCTGCGGGCATTGCAGTACAGAACCGCATCATACCATTGGACTTGATCCACCGGCCGCCTCAGTTTAGCCGGGCCGGTATCGCTTGAAGGGTTTACTCCCATGAGCGCGAGGTAGTCGGCCTGGGTGACATCGATGGTATCGATAAAAAACGACGAAACGGTCACCGTATGCACCGGAACTTCATCGGGAAATCCTGTTGTCGACCCCATCTGAAACGTGCCGCCCTTAATAGCGCGCATGCCCGGCGGCGCAGTATTTTCATCGGGGCCTGCGGGATTTTTATCGTTGCATGCCATCAGGAATACCGCCATTGCCGCTCCACCGATACAGAATAGTCTTTTCCTCATTGTAATACATCCATCCTTTCTTTTGGATATTTTGCACTACGTACATTTTCTCCATGCTTCCCCGCAGTCCGCCCGGGGAATTGTATTTACAGAACGGACAGCTGCCGGTAAAAGTGCTCCTGTTTCCTGTTTTTATGCAGGACGCTCATTTTTATTATGTATACGCCGTGAGCCATTGCAGGCAGCCGCATCGCTTCCCCATCAAGCAGTATATCATTTTTTCCTGCATGAAATCCATCGATACCTATCTCTTTCACCACCTGTTTCCCGCTGATGTTGAAAAAGGCGAAACTGACCTTTTTTATCTCCCTGAAATTTGCAGGAAGCGAATAGGAAATCCTTACACTGCGCGTGCCGGGGTTCGAGTATGCCTCCAGCAGGCCTGCGGCGCTCGCGTTCAGGCTGTTGATGCCGGCCTGATACCCGCCCTTCCCTGTGGAAGTGATAGCGCTGTCCAAATTATAGTAGATATCGGTGTTTCCCACCGAGGCGCCAAGGCTTGTCAGGAGCAGATTGCCGACCCTTCTGCCCCTTACCGCATCACCCTGCAGCAGGATCTCGTTGATCAGCCAGAAACCGCTACCCTGGTTCAACTTGAGCAATACCGGAGTACGGTTTACAAACCAGTCGTTCAGGGATCTTGAACGGGATACCGGGCTCGTAAATTCACCCCGGTCAGCCATCATGGTTGCCCAGTCGATCCGGTACGGAGCGATCAGTTCATTGACCTCAGGATAGGTCCTCCCGCTCGCTTTCACCCCGTTATTGAGCTGCGTTGCGGTCCAGTCGAGGTCTCTGTTATTGATGCCCATGAGCAGCTGGTCCGGATTCATCTCAAAGGGGTTGGGAATGTTGAGATACCCGTATCGCACCAGCTCTCTCGGACTGTTTTTCCGCAGCCAGGAAACAGCGCACTTTACACACCGGGTTCTCTCCGTAGGGGTGCTCAGTGCAAGGCTGAACTGGTGGATGATCTGGTTGTAGCTGGCAATGGTGCCCGACGTGATCTGGTTTATCATGATCTTTCCGCCCCCGGTCACAAAGCTGTTCAGTCTGGTGGCAACAGCCGGTGCGCTCAGGGCGGTGGCGATGCTCGTGGATGTTCCGTCGATGATCAGCAGGGTGTAGGGTGACAGGTCTGCAGGAAGAGTTGCGGCGGTCATCGCGTCATACCTCAGCGGAAGGCCGTCATAATAGGTCTTGATGGTGCCGGCATCGGCGATGAGCCCCGTCCGTGCCTTGACTGTCGCAACATATGCGCCCAGATAGTTCAGCATATTGATCAAAAGCTTGCCGGCAACGGGTTCATTGGCA
>CAYGXB010000632.1:0-1785 GCA_964353605.1 uncultured Bacteriovoracaceae bacterium | reverse complement strand
ACCGGAAATCAGTTTCCCGGCGTCGCGCCAGGTAACAAAGTCAGCCATCTACCTAGTGTCCATCCGGAAACGGCGGTTTTTTCAGAGATAAATCATACCGAGGTGGCATTAGCATCACCAATGGATACCGGTCATGGCGTTCGATTCAGTTTCAACCCGCCAATCAGCGCCTGGAAGCTGTTTTTGGGCAGACCTCTCCCGCACGGGGCGCTTTGAGCCCCGCCCTGGCCAACGATTTTCCCAAGCCTCAGGCCCTCGACAACCCGATGCGGGCCATCACCAGAAGATTGTAGGACACCACACTGCTCCATACATACCGCTTGAATCCATCCCAGCCTGACCACGTGCAGCGATCGAGTCCAAAGGCCCTCTTCAACGCCGATATACAGGCCTCTATACCGGCTCGAAAGTTTCGAAGCTTCTTGTACACCCAGTTGCTCTTGGCCATATCAAGCACGGACAGCCCCCGCTTCTTGGCAAAAACAGCATCCTTTACCCCGTTGCCCTTGGCATACTCAAGATTCCCCTCGGAAGTAAACCCGCCATCCGCACTCACCTGCCGGGGCATTTTACCGTACACCTCACGATGACGAGCCAGCATTTCCTGGTAAAGCGCGCTGTCGGCCGGGTTCCCTTTCTCAATCACACAGTCGAGAATCATGCAGGATGAACCACCGGTCAGAAACACCTTGTGCCCATATTGCGTCTCTCGCTGCCCTTTGACGATGATGTCCGTATGATCTTCAAAGAACGACACGACCTTATCGCAGGCCGGGACCTTCTCGCCCTTGATGACTCGCCTTTCGGCCTGATCGATGACCTTCGCAAGAAGATCCACGACCCGCTCCATCTCCCCCACAAGTGAACCGGCCTTAAGCGGGTCATATCTCCTGATCTCGGCTAGGGCGTAAAGAACATAGCCCTGCACCTGTTTCGCATACCGAATGAGGTCCCGATAGGCCTTGATCCGAACCTTGTCCTTCTTGGCATTGAGGATGACGGTCACCCTCTTTTTCACCACCCGCGTATGATCGGCGTAGGCATAACAGGGCTCGGGATGCAGTCCTCTGCCAGTGGCAAGCAGCTTGGTGATCACGCGTATGCCGTCTTGGAGAAGGGTGGAGTCGGTGGGATGGTGTATATCGGTCTCAACCGCCGTGGAGTCCATCCGCACCTGCTTCCCGGTTTCCATGTCCGCCTTCATGGCATAGGCAAGGAACTGCCTGTTTATCTCCTCCCAGGTCTCTTCCGTAATCGATTTGATGTTACCCTGCAAAACCGACTTGCAGGGATACTGCCCCATAGCCAGCCGCGCAAATGCCCGCAGCGCCCATGAGTCCTCCAGATGAAACTCCAGCTCCTCGTAGCTCAACTGCCGGTACTGCTTCAATATGGCACACCGCAGAACCTGCTCGGCGGTCATACCCTCTCGGCCGGTGTCATCCCGGCGGGTCTTCATGATGTCCTCAAAAACAAGGTCCAGCAGTCCGGGATTCTCGTCGAGTATCCGGGACATCTGCTCCAGCTCCATGGCAATCTGGCTGTTGGCTTTGATGCTGAATAGGTCCATCTGTCTGTTGAATTTCCGCCGCATTTAACACCCCCGCGAATCAGTTTGCTGAATTATTACAAGGTCTTACATATAAACCCTACCAGATTGCGCAAAGAAAACAAGCTGATAATGCGATTTTCGCTAGTTTTATCGATGAGTTATACTTTCCGGATGGACACTACCTAATGAGTTAGAAGCCATCTACGACGAGGCCAGGTGTTGTGTTTCTGTAA
>CAYGXB010000631.1:0-1794 GCA_964353605.1 uncultured Bacteriovoracaceae bacterium | reverse complement strand
AACTGTTGATCCTTACAAGCCCGATCGAAGCGATAAGGCCCTCCAGGGCCCCCTTTTCGGCAAGTTTCCTGATCTTTTCGCGGTTCTCTATCGTCATTGGGCCAGAAATGGCAGACCTCCCGATCACTATGGCGACTTTTCTACCCCAATCGACCACCAATCCACCCGGATAGCTTGATAATAGGGGCGAATCCGAGGTGATCGTAAAGGGTGCTTCGCCTTCTTCCGTCCACCATTCTCCTATCTCCGCGGAGTAAACGGTCGTGAACAGGCAAAGGCAGACGAAAACAACTGTAATTACGGTTATCGGCCTCTTCATAACTTTTGACTGATTATATCATACCTTAGCCCGACCTTCGACACTCAGCTATCCACAGGCCATTTACTTGACATAAGGTATATTATACGACACTCGGTCTGCTGTGAATAAGGGGTGTTTATAAGAGACAAGGCATTCAGGGCCTTCAAGGCATGCAAGGCATACAAAACATGAGAGGAACGCCTGGCTCGGCCTCAGCAAGAAGTTGCGAACCCCAGTCCGATTTTCGTCAAAAATCAAGAGTTAAGCTGATGCAACAACTTCTGAAGAATTTGCTGGATGAGCGTCATGGACACATTGGGGAATAGCCGCTGGATCCCGATCAGTTCTCGCCTCATTCCCTGACTGAAACTAAATTAAATTCCCCCTGCCCTCTTTGTCAGTTCATTTAAAGGACGGCATCGTGAGCTTTTCGACAAACAAAAAAAAGCCGTAAGACATTGTCTTACGGCTTTTAAACGGGGCCTTTCTAGCTTCAGAGATATAGGTTCGCTCCTACGATGCCATATCCCATCATCGTATTTTCCCACTTATCGTCATTTGAACATCTGCCGCTTGCTGACATTATCGGGATAACACGAAGATTGATCCCAAAATTGTCATTCACAAAATACTCAGCGCCAAGAACGATTCCAACCATGGCACTATGATTGTTATAATCTTCGACATCGTTTTCTGACATCTGGGATCCCGTGATCCCCATCTCAAGGACGATATTTTTATTAAAATCAATGAGATAGGTTGCGGTTAAGCCGATATCAGAAACCGTCGCCACATTCTTCTTATCCTCACCTATGTTGTTTGATGAGCCGGACAGCTCCACTGCAAAATTACTGAAAATCCCTCGCAGGGACACTTCCGCTGCCGGGATAAACATGAATTCCTCTATCATTATTAGATTGGAATGAACGCCGACGCCGATTCTGTCCGTGATCGCGAAAGCGGGGCCTGAAAGGAGACAAAGCGCGGCTAAAACAAGAATGATCTTTTTCATTTTTTACAACCTCCTTCTTTTATCTCTCACAGATACAAATGCGCAGAAACAGACGCGTAGCCCAAAAGGACATTGCTCCATTCATGGCTTCCACCCGTAAGCGACCCGGTCAGAGACATAAGCGGAACTACTTTAACCCCTACCCCAAAATTCTCGCTGATGAAGCATTCAGCTCCCAGCAACAACCCAACCCCCCCAATATGGATCGCACCTTCATCCGCAGAAAATGAAGCGCTTGTCCCGATAATACCTGCTTCAAGAACGACATCCTTTCTGAAATCGAAAAGATATGTAAGGGAAAGCGCTAGATCAGAGTTCACCGCAAGTTGTCGATCATCCATGCCCATATTATTGTATGAGCCGGAGATCTCGGCAGCGAAGTTGCTGAAGATCCCCCTTACAGAGATCTCTTGGATGGGCAAGTATATCTCCACAATTTCCCCCAGGTTGGTAACATTATAACCAAGCCCAACCCCGATCT
>CAYGXB010000630.1:0-1797 GCA_964353605.1 uncultured Bacteriovoracaceae bacterium | reverse complement strand
GACCATCGTCATTGGCGTCATGGGCGGAAACGAGAAGCACGCACCCGGTCGCGCTCGGATGGTAGAGATTCGTTCCCGTCCAGCCGTCATCATAATAACGGATGGTTTGGGTGTCCTGGTATTTCTTGTTGGGCCAATAATGGAACCAGGTCGCTGCATAGGCCGTCTCGTTCGGTGCCATCGCCAGGAGATTCAGGGGGTATCGCGGATAATACTGGCGGGTGCTGAAAGACAGGTTGTCGATCAGCCCGCTGTAATAATCCGTCGGATAGGAGGAGGGATTCCCCGGGAGGAACGGGTCCTCGGCCCTTTGAGCTTCCGAGAGCTCAACGATCACCCGGCGGCGTCCGTTCGTGGTGAAGATCAGATCTCCGTTCGAGGAGATATAGCACTTGACCCCGTCGACGCCGTTGACATAGGCGCCATTGCCGTCGCTCCGGAACTTGTCCCCCGCCAGGTCCCTGAAGGTGGCTTTCAAGTAGACATTCCTTTCGACGGCGCCTTCAGAGGGCAAAAAGACCAGTCCGACCAGAAAGAGACCGACCAAGATGCCTGACAATACGACCCGTCGTTTCATGCTGACCTCCTTTGTGGAACGGAGCGCGGTGATCATAGCACCGCTTCATGGAGGGTTTTCCTGTCCCTCGTTTTATAGTGATACCCAGGGTGGGATTCGTATCGGCTTTATTACCGCCGCGAGCCCCATCGCTGTCGATTCACCGGCCGTGGCGATTTGAAAGGGTTCCCGGCCGGCTGCACTGAAGCCGCCCCCGTTGCAGCCCTCCTGGGTGCTGACGCGGCGGCGGGAGTGTATCAAGAAATTTTATGGGGGAAGAAAGAGTTCAGCGGTCCAGAATAGCCAGGAGACGGGCCGCCTCGCCGGCCAACCGGCCCTGAACATCAGCTACGACCTCGAGCTCGGCCTTGGCCCGGCCGACATCCCCTTTTAGGAGGCAAGCCTTGGCCAGATAGAACCGGGCTTCAACGGCGTAGGCGGCGTCTCCGAGGGAGATGACCTTCTCGAGGTGTGAAATGCCCTTGTCCGTCTGCCCGTCAAGTAGATATGAGATCCCCAGAAAGAAGAGGACATGACCGGCTTGAGGGCTGAGAGACTCGGCGGCCCGAAGGTCCCGGACCGCGGCTTTGAACCGGCCGGCCGTGTAATGCTCCATACCCGTCCGGAACCGTTCCGACGACTCGCCAGTCCCTCCCCTGAGGGTCAACGGGAGATAGGCCGGAGGTTCGAAAGCAGCCAAGGCGGCATAAACCGATCGGGACGCTCCCGCTCGCCCCGCCGGTCTTTCGAGCTGCCGCCAGAGCACGATGCCGATAAAGGCCAATACGAGGACGGCGGCCGAGGCCAGCACCCAGCGCCGCGCCCAGAAGGGTTGCTGCTCGGGCGCGCGTTCAACGGCCGGGCTCCCCTGCTCCCAGAGCTCCGCCTGGACGGCTTGGAGCATCCTTAGTTGCTCGAGACAGCGGGGGCACTCGAACACATGCCGCTCGAAGTCGGCCTGGTCGGCGGCGGAAAGACGCCCGCCGAGATAAGCTTCGGCCGTCTCTTCGCGCTCGATCCGGCTGCAATCCATCTCACCGCTCCCTATTAAGGTGACGAGGACGACTGTTTCGTATCAACCGGGCTATTTTGCGCTGAAGGACTTTGAGGGCCCGGGATTTCCGGTTGCGGACATTCTCGGCCTTCAGCCCGACCTCGAGGGCGATCTCCTGCGGCTTCAGGCCTTCGGCCAAGGTCAAATAAAGGATCTGCCGGTCAAGCGGCTTGAGGGTTTGAAGAAT
>CAYGXB010000629.1:0-1799 GCA_964353605.1 uncultured Bacteriovoracaceae bacterium | reverse complement strand
ACCGCGATTCCATCCATGGCCACCTTCCATTCCACCGGTTGCATACCTTTCGCGATCGCCTGATCAATCTCGCTCTGCTTCATCTGCCGGGAGGCTTGAGCGACCTGTACATCGCCATTGATGAATGCGGTGATCCCTGTTCCACTACCTCCGCCAGAGATGGTCACATGAGCCCCTGTCTTGTTCTGGAATAGACTCGCCCAGTGAACTGTCAGCTCGTACATCGTGTCAGAACCCTTCTCTGAAATATCACCGTTGGTTACATTGCTGTGGTTCGGTTTATCCAGCTGTGCCGTCATTTGAGCGAGGACGGTTGGGGGAAGGGGGTAGTATCCAGTCTCCTTGGTGTGGGCCTGCCCTCCACTGGGGCTAAGAATCCATTCCAACCAAGCGAACACAGTACCATTCGGAACGCCATCGGTATAGAGGTAAAGGTCCCTGGCGAGTGGATAGCTCTTATTGTAGATGGCCGCCTCATCAATCGGAGAATAGGCCGGTGAATTGGCGTCCTTCTTGAGCAACACAATTTTTATGCCTTCGCTAGAGCCGTTGTTATCATTGCCACTCGACAGTACCACCGCAGCGACACCAGCGACGATGAGTAAAACAACGACAGCGATGGCCAGATACATAGTATTCTTTTCCATCTTAAGCCACCTCAATTCGGGATCGGTATTGAGCCATCTCACTTGGAGGACGTGGATACGTCATAAATAGGAGGAGAAATCGCACCATAGACTCGACGCCATCCAATCCGTTCCAGTAAGACCTGGACTCAAGCTTCATTTCCACAATTGACCGAGAATTACATACCCTTATATGCGTTCCCAAAATAGAATATATTCATATATATTAGTGAATATTCGAATATATATTGTATATAAAAACAATACAATACCTACTGATATAGCGTCATAAATAGGATCAGGTGATGGAATTGGAAATAAGGCGAGTTCAAAAGACAGGAGCGTCAACTATGACTGTCTCCCTTCCGAAGGATTGGATTGACAGCAATTCCATAAAACCCGGTGACCCTGTAATGGTAAGGGTTCTGTCCGACGGTACGATTAACATCGACCCGAAAATGTCCACCGAAAAGGAAGAGAATCGTAAGATGATACTGGTGGACGAAGATGAGTCCAAGGAGCACCTCACCAGAAAGATAATCGGAGCATATTTGGCTGGTTTCAATGTAATCGAGGTCCGCGCACATGGTCGCTTGGAGCTGGAATTGAAGCACGCTGTCAAAGAAATCTCTCGCATGGTAATCGGGCCAGAGGTGATCGAGGAGACCAGCAATACGTTAGTCCTCCACGATCTATCGGACCCGGTCGAGTTGCCCCAGGAGAAGTGCGTTCGGAGAATGCACCTGATAGTCAACTCGATGCACAGGGATGCAATCAAAGCGCTCCAAAGCTCGGATGAGGATCTGGCCAAGGACGTCATCGACCGCGATGCGGATGTCGACCGGCTTTATTGGATGGCAGTAAAACAATACAATCTCATATTGAAGGACCGGAAACTGGGCGAGAAGATCGGCGTCGACATCTATGAGGGGATGAGCCTGGTGATCGTCGCCAGAGGGGTGGAGAGGATCGGGGACCATGCAGAGAAAATAGCCAGAAACGCATTGACGGCCATGGAAACGAGCAATAAACTGGGCGACCTGCAAGAGATCGGGAAGCTCAGCGAAGCTTCCATGAGCATACTTGACCGGGCGATGGAAGCCTATTTCCTAAAGGACATCAAGGGCGCCAATCTCATAATCGATCAGGGCGCTGAATTAGTAGAAAAGTGCC
>CAYGXB010000628.1:0-1800 GCA_964353605.1 uncultured Bacteriovoracaceae bacterium | reverse complement strand
GATAAGCAGTTGTCCCGCAAAATGCGGGACCCCGGGTTCGAATCCCGGCCTCTCCACCATTGAATATTCTCTAAGTCTTCATAGTGCCTGATATTAGCTTATCAGGTGTTTTTTCTTTGTTGCAAATTGCTCTTATCCTAAATTAGGTTTGAAAAAGGCTTGCTGAATACTTGAGACTGATTATATTATGTTTGTATTGATTCGATATATTGGCAGTAGGTTTCTAATAATCGATCGCTACAAAACTCATCGATAAATTGAAACCGAAGGAAATGGCAAGAAAAGAGGTGTTTCGTGATAGGACAAACTATTTCTCATTACAAGATAATAGAAAAGTTAGGCGAGGGTGGCATGGGTAAGGTGTATAAGGCCCAGGACCTGAAGCTTGACCGTCCGGTAGCGATCAAGTTCCTTCCGCCTGACCTATCTGTCTCCAGGGAGAACAAAGAGCGATTTATGAGAGAAGCTAAAATCGTTGCAGGGCTCAACCATCCCAATATCCTTCACATTTACGATATTGACGAACAAGACGAAAAACTTTTCTTCGTGATGGAATTCGTAACAGGGGAAAATCTCAAATCTCACATCGAGAAACTGAAATCCGATGAGAATCTATCTATACAACAGGCAGTCGATTGGACTATTCAAATCGCTAAAGGACTCAGAGCTGCACACGAGAAGAACATCATTCACCGTGACATTAAACCCGAAAATATCATGATGACCAGAGATGGTTTGCTAAAGATCATGGACTTCGGCATTGCCAAGCTCAGAGGTGATACGGACTCCTCTGATACCGATACCCTGTCAGGAACCCTTGCTTATATGTCACCGGAACAGGCACAGGGGATAACCGAGGATCATAGGACAGACATCTGGTCCCTCGGCGTGATGTTCTACGAAATGCTCACCGGCGAACTGCCGTTCAGGGCTGAGCATGAGGCGGCCTGGATATACTTGATCGTGAACCAAGACCCATTGATGCCAAGCTCGCATGATCGAAGGATTCCGCCCGCGATCGATTCATGTGTTATGAAGATGCTGGAGAAAAATCGGGAGCAGAGGTTCCGATCAGCAGATAAGCTACTGATGACTTTAAGCCAGGTGCAAAGCGATCTACAACAGGCCACACAATCTGACAAGACAAAAGCCATTGCACTCCTCCCTTTTCAGAATATCAGTCCGGATAAGGAGAGTGATTATTTCAGCGATGGACTGACCGAAGAGTTAATCCTCAACCTGTCGCGGCTGGAGAATATGAGAGTCGTCTCCCGGACGAGCATTATGCAGTACAAGGGCACAAACAAGGATATCAAGACCATAGGTAAAGAGCTGGGTGTTCGCTATATTCTGGAAGGGAGCGTAAGAAAACTTCAGGATGATCTGCGGATAACAGCACAACTGGTCGATGTCGAGACTGACGCCCAGCTCTGGGCCGGAAAGTACAGGGGAAAACTATCAGACGTGTTCGATATTCAGGAAAAAGTATCAGAACAGATCGTCGACGCACTTTTGGTGCGATTATCACCCACGGAAAAGGTTGTGTTCACCAAACGCTCTACTGAAAATGCCAAAGCCTTTGATTATTACCTCCAGGCGAGGGATGCTCTCTATAGAATGACAAAGAATGATGTCAAGTCTGCTATTGAACTCTTTCAACGGGCTATTGAATTAGATACTCACTACGCAGTTGCCTACGCAGGCTTGGGTGAGGCCTATGCAACTCTCTATCAGAATTTCGAGCGAAAGGAGTCCTACATTGACAGGTCTATGGAAGCCAGCCTGAAAGCCCTGACGTAC
>CAYGXB010000627.1:0-1807 GCA_964353605.1 uncultured Bacteriovoracaceae bacterium | reverse complement strand
AGGTCGCGCACCGATCCCATGAGGCTGGAGGCGATCTCCGGGAGCTTGTCCGCAAGTTCCGGGCCGGAGATGACCACCTTGTCCCCTTCGCTTTTCCATGACAGCCCCAGGCGGCCGCACAGGGCTTCCAGCACAGCGGAACGATCCTCGAGCAGCATCGCCTCCACCCGGTCCGTCCCCAGTAATCCCTTGATGCGCTGTGGCGTCCCTTCCTCCCGCAGGGTCCCACCAATAAGGATGGCAAGACGATCACAGATGCGGTCCGCCTCCTCCATGTTGTGCGTAGTCAGAAAGATGGACCTCCCCTCCTCCGCCAGGCGCAGGATGAGATCCCATAGGGAAAGGCGGGCCTCCGGGTCCAAACCCGATGTCGGCTCGTCCATGTAGATGAGGTCGGGGTGGTGCACCAGGCCCATGGCCAGGCTCAGCCGCTGCTGCATACCTCGTGAGAAGAACCTGACCTGCCTTGCGGTGTGCTCTTCCAGGCCGACCCATGAGAGCAGGTCTGCTACCCTCGCTGTGATTTGACCCTTGTCGATACCATAAAGTCCGGCCAGAAGCGTCAGATTCTCGTGGGCCGTGAGTCGCCCGTAAAAAACGGGTTCCTGGGGGACGAGCCCTATGCGCAGACGATAACGGGCCTCCAGGGGATCGACCGTTTCTCCGTCAAGCAGGATATCTCCCCCGCTGGGTACCGTCTGTCCCGTGAGTATGCGGATGAGCGTGGTCTTCCCGGCGCCGTTCGGCCCAATGAGGCCGAAGGTCTCCCCCTTTCCAACGCTCAACGTCACGCCGGCAAGCGCTTTGATACCGTCGAAATCCTTGCTGAGGTCCCTGATTGAGATCACGCGCTTACCTCCATCGCCGCTCTTTCGAAATACGATTGTAGCAGAAGCGCGTCTGCTCTTTTACACCCACAATATTAACAGAAATTGACTTTATCATCATAAATATGATTTACTAACACTAGATTATTTTAACAACAAAACTACTAAAGGTACAGCCCGTTAGGCATGATATATTAACTAGGATGAACAAAAATGGCCGTGTTAACCTCTAATGGTAAACGATAACGGCTTGGAGGTCTGGTCGTGGCAAGGTTGGTCAGGAAAGGAATGATCGCGGGGCTGCTTCTCCTGCTGCTGGCAGCGGTTTTTCCCTACTCCGCCGTCTCCGCCACCCTGGAGGAGAAACAGGCGGAGGCCGATAAGGTCAGGCAACAGATCGAGGCCATGAAGACTGAGTCACAGCGACTGGCCCAGGAGTACAACACCGCCTTGAGCGAATACGAGTCCATACGCACCGAGGTCGAGGACAACCGCGAACAGCTGGAGAAAGCTCAGAACGATTACAAAAGGGCACGCACCATCCTCCACGAGCGCCTGCGTTCCATCTATAAATCGGGCGACATAAGCTCGCTGGAGGTCCTGCTCGAATCCACGAGCCTGGACGACTTCCTGACCCGCTACGATTTCTTCTCCTACATCGGCAACCGCGATTTCCAGATATTCGATGAGTTCAAACGGTTGCGCGAGGAGATAAGCGAACGCCAGCGCTCCCTCGAGGAGCAGGAGGCGCGGTCGCGGCAGATATTGGGCTCGGTTAACGCCAAGCGCCAGGCCATGGAGACTTCCCTGCAGGAGCAGCAGGCGTACCTGGACTCCGTCAACAAGGAGATCCTGCAACTCCTAGCGACCACCGGGGGCGGAGGAACACCGATCCCCACGCCCATCGGAAATTTCGTGTTCCCGGTGAGGGGACCCCATTCCTTCTCCAACGACTTGCATGCCCCGCGCACGGGCCACCT
>CAYGXB010000626.1:0-1808 GCA_964353605.1 uncultured Bacteriovoracaceae bacterium | reverse complement strand
GACCCACAGGACGAGGCTCCAAAGACGAGGCGGGCAGGGGTCGGATCTCTGCCACAGGTCGATTCCGGCGGCAAAGCACCACGCGATCGCCAGGCTTGAGTCGAGCGATGACCTCGGACAGTCGTGTCTTGGCCTCATGCATGTTCAGCGTCATCGTGGACATGGTTCAATAGTAAATCATATAGTGGATCAAGTAAAGCAAACAGGGTTAGGTCGATGGATGTCCGACCAGCACTGCGATGTGATCGGATTCGCAGAGCATGCCGCTACCCCGTCGGGGGAAGAAGCTTCATAGCGCGAATACCTTTCTCTGGACAGGGACCAATAAGTTGAGATAGTATACAAACTAACCCTCTAGGGCTTGTGGGACGAATTCGATCCGTCCAGCGAGAGGGTTCTGTCCCCTGCAACGTGCATTCAGACGTGTCGCGAGCGATGGAGCAAGGGAGCACATGAACAACCGGGACAGATTCCTCAATTTATTCCTTGGCAAGCAAATTGATCGGGCGCCCTTTCTCGACTTCATGGGCCAATGGCCCTCGACCCTGTCGCGATGGAAAGGAGAAGGACTGCAGGTGCGGGCAGGCCAGAGCCCTGACGAAGCGTTCCGGGAGGCGATCGGATTCGACGGCGGTCGCGGCAGGTACTTGCCGGCCGATACGTTCATCTATCCCGGCTATGAGCCGGTGGAACTGGAAAACGATGGTCGCCGCATCCTCAGGCGCAATCGCTGGGGAGAGGTCGTGCAGGATCTTGCCGGTTCGGAAGTCATGGCCCTTGCCCTTGAGGGTCCGGTCAAGGACCGCACAACATGGGAGCAAGTAAAAGAACACCTTCAGTGGGACACTCCCGGCCGCTTGCCCGCGGACTGGGACGAGGTGGTCAAGGAGGCCAAGGCCAGCGGGGAGCCCGTGTAT
Organism: uncultured Bacteriovoracaceae bacterium; assembly: GCA_964353605.1. Taxonomy (GTDB): domain Bacteria; phylum Desulfobacterota; class Desulfomonilia; order UBA1062; family UBA1062; genus CAYGXB01. The sequence continues at coordinate 891 of CAYGXB010000626.1, read as the reverse complement.
GCGGGCGATCTGCCGGCGGGTTTTTTCGGCGCGCCGCGCGAGCTGTTGACGCTCGAAGTCCAGGTCATGCTCTTTTACGATGACCCGGACCTGATGGCTGATATCCTGGACACGCTCTGCGATCTGTGGATCGGGCTCTACAGGCGAATTCAGGAGGACATCACGCTGGACTGGTGTTTCATCTGGGAGGACATGTGTTACAAGAACGGGCCGTTGATCAGCCCGGCCATGTTCCGTGAGTTCCTCTTGCCCCGCTACCGGCGCCTGATTGCCGCAGTGCGCAGCGGCGGCTGTCCGCTCATCCTCGTGGACTCGGACGGAGACCAGCGTCCCCTGACGCCTCTCTGGCTTGAGGCCGGCGTTGACCTGCTCATGCCCTGGGAAAGCCAGTACGGGCTGGACCTTGTGGAAGTGCGGAAAGCCTGGCCGAAGCTCGGCATCATCGGCGGGCTCAGCGAACAGGCCTTGGAGCAGGGCCGGGAGGCCATGAACCGGGAACTGGCCAAGCTGCCCTACCTTCTCGAGCACGGCCGCTATATCCCGTCGGTAGACCATAATATTACTCCAAGGGTTAGCTGGGATCATGTTCGCTATTTTTACGACCGACTGCAGGAGCTCATTCACAGGCATCCGCCATGCTACTGAACCGGTGATTCGGGAAGTCGTGACCCAGGGGGAGGGAGGTCGGTTCTTTTCCGGGCCGTGAACGCCGCCATGGGACATTACATCCGCGTGGTGCACGCCGAGAGCGACGTGAAGGTGTTCATGCACAACCGCGGCGCGATCCGGCAGATTATCCCGATGCTCATCGAAGCGGGGATCGACGCGCTGAACCCCGTGCAGATCTCCGCGGCCGGGATGGACCCGGCTGCGCTGAAACCCGAGTTCGGG
>CAYGXB010000625.1:0-1811 GCA_964353605.1 uncultured Bacteriovoracaceae bacterium | reverse complement strand
CCAGTGGTCTCTTACACCGAACACATATTCATCAAGAAATGCTTTTAAACTCTCTGGAGTGCGCGTGGCTTTAACGTAACGCTCGATTTGCTCAGCATCATAGTCATACTCGCGGTATACGGAAGTCGGGTGCGCTCCAAAGGGTAGTTCCACCACATGCGAAACGAAAAGACCTGGCATGACTGTCCGCTCCGGATTTTTACGGATGAAATCTGTTGGAACAACATGTTCCGTGATAATAATTGAGCGCTGGCTGGCCTTGACCTGCTCTGTATTATCCCACCTGGGTCCCATGATCCAGGCATTACCTTCTTCATCGGCGATTTGTACTTGGACAACTGCCACATCAGGGAGGAGCGGTTTTAATACCAGCCAGTTTTCACCTGTGAATGGGTCGGTGATGTTGGAAATATCGCCACCGGACTGCTCCTCAATTTTTTTTATCAAGTCAGAACCACGCAGCGAACGGATTGGCATGAATGGCAATCCCAACGATCCAGCCAGGTAGCGAAAAGTAACAGACAAACTGCTATACTCCTCAGCGGCTAAAGTACCCTCTTCAATTCCACGGTTCACACAAGCCAGGCGCCCAAAACGGTCCAGAGAGCCACCACCATAAATAATACGCTTAACTGCACCTGCACCGACAAGCAAATCGGCGTCCATGGCTCCCACACACTGAGAGATCGTCAGATCTTTTATGCCCTGCCGGATTACCTCGTGGGTAAAAGCCATTGTACAGCGTGTGATAGCAAATCCCGATAAGGCTACATGCGAGCCCGATGGTATTGACGCCACAGCCTCAGCAAGTTCGACCACTTTATTCATGCTTGCCTCCTAACCAAGGGTTGGTCGGTGCTCGAAAATGACCAACAGGATTTCACATACTCCTTTATTGACCTTGATTTCGGCTAGTTCTACGGGGAGGTCTAACTTTTCCTCGATGGCCAGCACAATCAGGTTGGCAGGGACACAGGTGAATGGCTCAATGCCATGTGCAGTCATCTGATCCTCAACCTGGCGGTGCAGACAGCCCTTCACCTGCAACTTGAGCAGCCGATCTTCCCGATTATATAAAAGAACTTCAGCGATCCCCTCACTGCAAAGAAGATCACCAATTGTACGAAGGATGTGGTCCACCTCCGTGGATTGGAGCATCGGCAGACATTTCTCCTTGAAATACTCTCTCCCAATGGTGGTCATTCGGAAACGCGCCCCCTTACCACGTTCATCCCAAAAAGCCTTTTCCAATTCATACACGAGACTATTTACATAATTGAGGGGGAGTGTTGTGTTATTCATTTTTCACCTCATAGTATGGAGTGCCCCATTCTTCTGAGAAGACCAATTCATGGATAGGAAGCCGTGGGCGTGGGCGATGCGGTCTCGTTGGGTGACCGACAGAGAGAATACTGACTGCTTTGAAGCCTTCCGGAATGCCCAAGAAGGCCTTAATACGTTCCTCATCGCGAATATCAATACAGGGAGCAATAACCCAGCAGGCACCTAATCCCAAAGCGGTGACCATTAATAGCATATTCTCAATAGCCGCAGATGTATCGTAGGGCATATCCCAAACATCTTTTTTACCACATACAACGATATTAACTGGTGCATCTGCCATAAATGCAGAAACTTGGCCTGAAGTCAGCTTCTGAAAGGCTGCCTGTCTCTTGGCGTCATCTTGAAGATTGGCGAAGCGTTCTTGCATTTTTTTGGTAACAAACTCAGCCTTGAACCGCCGGCCACTTCCACCACCCGCAATGGCCCCCATCTTTTTACGCATCGCTTCATCCTTAACAATGATGAAT
>CAYGXB010000624.1:0-1812 GCA_964353605.1 uncultured Bacteriovoracaceae bacterium | reverse complement strand
TGCCATGACCTTGGATGCACCCCTTACCCGTATATGACTCCCCCCATGGTTATCCTTCAGATACGAGTTCACCCGCTCCACACTACTCCTCTGAGCAAATCGGGCCTTCCTGGCAGGGTCCATGGGGGTCTTCTCTCCCCGCCGGGGATTGGGATCAATGATCGGGACATGCGAGAGCGTCTCGCTGAATTCTTTGATCTGCGGAGCATCATAGGCCGAATCCATAAGATCATACAGGCTCACCACCCGCTCGGAGGTCATCTGCATAAGCGGTATGGCCGCCTGGGAATCATGCAATGAGGCCGAGGTTAATAATGCACTCACGGGAATATCTCCATCGATACAGTCAATGTGCAGCTTGTACCCCCTCCAGGTCATCTTGTAACCCTTACTGTCCACCTTGGTCCCTACTGCACAATGATATGGCAGATCCTTCATGTTCTCCTCAAGATTCCGCCCCAGTTGAAGATCCAGCCTCTTCGGAGGCCTGGGGGCTACTTCTTCCCCTTGCTTCGGACGACCACGCTTCCTCCTCGCCAAAGGTGTCGCTTCCCCCCCATCCTTTCTTACCGCCTTCTCCCTCACTTCAATTGCTGTCGCATCCCGACTCACATGCCCAGCAAGCTTCTCACCACAATGCGTCTTGACCATGGCCTCATGAATCTTCTGCGGCAGACATCCCAGGGAATATTCAGCAAATGCACGCGAAAATGTCGACTCTGATGGAATATCGCCCCGCGTCTCCCAGCCGCATAATCGTCTCAGATTCTTACAGCCCCTCAGATATTCTATGAGCGCCTTCGTCGTCTCGAAATTGTATACAGCCTTGGCAACAAATGCCTTCGCGATCGCTGTCCTGTCCTCTGGCTTTCTCCCAACCCCGCTCCAGCGATACTTACCCATGTGCTTGTTCAGTTCCATGAGTGACACCACCTGCACAAACCGCTGCTCCTTCTCGCTCAAAGGCTCCAGCCTCTCTTCTAACCATGGAAAAAGTCTCGCCTGTGTGCTATGCCAAATATCGAAGAGAGTGCTCATCGTTACTCCTTCCTTTTTGTTCGTCGCTGAAAAAAAGGATAGAGCATTCTCTTCATATTTTCAATCGGTTATAATTTTTGTTGCAATATTATCGCAAACTGTGAGTTTTGCAATTGGCTCCTCCTAATGAAATATTCAATACAGACAGACTACAGATTACCTTAAAAAGATCCTCGAAAATAACTTGATTTCTATGATTTACTTGGCATACCATACAAAGAGATATAATACACTAAGGAGAAATAACTATGAAAATTAGTGCAAGAAATCAATTAAAGGGGAAAATTATCAGTATTAAAGAAGGTGCAGTCAATGCTATTGTTATAATTGATATTGGCGGTGGCAATAAAATTAGCGGAACCATTTCGATCGATGCTGTAAAAGAACTTAACTTGAAAATAGGTTCGGATGCTTATGCTATTGTTAAAGCAACTTCAGTAATGATTGGGATCCCTGATTAATTTGTAAAAATATGAGGCAAAAATACCATCATTTGCTTACACCTTTGATTTTTTTAAAAATTGTTTTAGCTTCAATTATTAATCCTTACATATGATTCAGTTTGATCAGCAACAAATCTTCTTTGCATTGGTTCTAACATTCGTTACAGCCGGATGCAGCTAGTGTGTTGGTTGTGTCGGTTGGGGTTGCAAGTTTAAGGTCGATAAAGTTCTGGATTTCGGGGAAATAAATGTCAGGCCCTAGCATTTGACAATGCTTGCTTGACAAGCCTTGATAGTCTTCTATCACGCGCCAATTCGGCCTCAAAGCGGA
>CAYGXB010000623.1:0-1818 GCA_964353605.1 uncultured Bacteriovoracaceae bacterium | reverse complement strand
CTACCTAATGAGTTAGAAGCCATCTACGACGAGGCCAGGTGTTGTGTTTCTGTAAATGCCCACACCGCAGCCGTCCTGGCCTGTCGTAAACTGCTAATGCATATAGCCGTGCAACAGAAGGCAGATCCAGGCAAGTCATTCATACACTACGTGGAGTTTCTTGCTGACAATGGCTATGTTCCACCGAACGGAAAAGGCTGGGTAGATCACATCCGCAAAAAAGGTAATGAAGCAAACCACGAAATTGTTCTCATGAAAAAAGAGGACGCTATTGAACTCATATCGTTCGCTGAGATGCTTCTGAAGTTTATCTACGAGTTTCCAGCACGTGTTCCGACACCTTGAAAGGACCCCAACAAACTAATCCAGCGGACGGCTTTCAGCCGCCACTGATCCGCCCGTTGGGCAGTGGGAAGATGGAGATATCGCACTACAGCATATTGAGCGTAATGGGTCCCCACGCAGGCGAAGACTCTGATGCCATCTTCAAGAGGAAGATGGCGGACATCCGTAACGTGGGAAGAACCTTCTGGGTCATTCGCTCCCACAAGGCGAGACCGGACATGATTCAAGTGATTGGCTCCGCCGCTCGCAATCGAGCTGACGAACCCCTCTGCGCGTTTCTCGAACCATCGTCACCCGGCGGGGCTGTCCCCACCCAGACATCTTCGGCCGCTGCGGAGTACTCAACCAACCTGTCAACGTGGGAGACACTTCCGCCCGAAATCGGTCCTGTGACTGGAAAGATAACACGAAGTGCTTGCGCACTCGTGTTTGACCAAATCGCGCTTCGTGAGTCGGCAATGCTAGACCTGTGGCAATATGCCGATTTCTTCAATCAAGAGCAGCCAGTCAAAATTCGACAAGGCGCATCAACTGTCGGTGTAGTCGCCAGAGACACATCCGCACATCCCGACAGGATGAAGAGTCGCATTCGAGAGGTTATCGCAGTAGGCAGGTTGGTCGAACCATTTGCAGTGTGGTTGAGATGATAAGATTGCCCAACAAGCCGGATGCACGCGTAGGAATCGAATCAAGAAACCGTGTTGACGAACGAATGATTACACCGCGCAAACGGTTCGAACGGACAGTTGGGCAGGCGGCGAGGCCGCAGTATGACAGCAGCCCGATACGGTCGTCTATAAAGGAGCGCTCAAAATGGCTTCAGGAAGAAATATACAATTGACGAAACAAATTGGAGAATATTTAGTCGCGTGTGAATTTGCCCGACGAGGATATCTCTCTGCAACGTTTTCTGGCAATGTTCCCGAATTCGACATTGTTGCAACAAATCAAGACGGGAAAACGAAGCTCATACAAGTGAAAACAATACATGGAGGATCATGGCAATTCTCGATTGATAGATTTATTGTCATTGAAATGGAAGGCAATAAACAGAAATTAAAACATAAAATTGAGCAACCCATAAAAGATTTGATCTGTATATTTGTGTATTTGGGAGAAAAATATGGTGAAGATGAGTTCTATATTATGAAATGGAGTGAGTTACAAGACATTTTAATACAACACCATATGAACTATTTGGAAAAGCATAACGGAGAACGTCCGAAGAATAAAGAATCTATGCACTGCGGTTTACAGAAAAAGGAGATTAAAATATACCAAGACAAATGGGAATATATTGATTAATTCAAAAATGGGGGATTCCTAACGATGCGCATGAACGGCGACCAGAAAGGGCGGGCGAGAAAAATGGTTGCTGTTCTTCAGGTGTGGGAACGCCCGCCCTTTCTGGCGCGTTATGCGCGGGCGTTAGGTGCCAGCGCCAAGTCTATCCAGGGCAGAGAACTCCAAGGG
>CAYGXB010000622.1:618-1822 GCA_964353605.1 uncultured Bacteriovoracaceae bacterium | reverse complement strand
AATTGCCCATAGAGAACTTTCTTCCTACACTTCGGTATCCATACGATGTGATACTTGCATTCCCACATCGTATGCTTTAAACTTGATGCATCTTCCATTCTTGCCTCCTGCTGTAAACTTTGAGCGGTTCACAGTCGGAGGCTCTTCTATACTCCCGTACATGTCAAACGCTGGGAGTCCCCCGGCAGAGCCGGGGGTTTACCTTACTTCAATTATGTCCCACACCTCAGCGCTCGAGGCAGGCAATGACCTCAATATGATAGGTTTGCGGGAACATGTCAAAGAACCGCAAAGACGCCAGGGAAAACCCATGGGATCTCAGGGGCGAAAGATCACGCGCTAGGGTGGTAGGATTGCACGATACGTACAATATCCGTGTGGGTTTGAAACGGAAAAGCAGTTGGGCGAGATCTTTCACTCCCTCACGGGGAGGATCAAGCACAACGGTGTCGAACCCTCCCGTTAAGTATGATTCGAGTGCTGTACATACATCCGAATGTATGAATTTGATATTAAAAAGATCGTTCGCCTTTGCATTTTCCCTCCCGAGTGTTGCAAGCCGTGGGTCTCTTTCTACGGCAATGACCTCTTCTGCAATATGGCCTAAGGGGATACTGAAGTTGCCACATCCACTGTACAGTTCGAGTACTCTCTGCGAGCCCTGCGCGCAAGCGAGGACATGTTCCACCATGGCATCATTGATCCCTATGTTCGACTGGATGAATCCTCCGACGTCGCCAAAAAGGCAGAATAACTTTCCCTGGGCATGGACATGGTAGGTAAAACGATCCCTCCCCCAAGCATGTCGCCATCCCATTGGCCCCGGCTTGATAATGACGATGCCGGCGATATCCAAGATCTGCATGAGGGGCAGGAATGGCAAGACATCCTCCTTCGTTGCGCTCCTCCGGACATGGATCAGGAGGAAGACCTCATCCTCCGGGGCATAGAGCTCAAGGGCTTGGATTACTCTGCCAGGATACCGCTTGAGGTATGCCCTTATGCGCGGGAAAATATCTTGGAGTCTTCGCTTGAGCATAGGGCAGGTTTCGAAATTTACAAGGGTATGCGATCTCTTCAGGAAAAAGCCCAGGGTGAACTCGGGATCATAACTGCACTGGATCCTTGCATGACACCGGTACCCGTAGACTTCACCGGAGGAGACGGATCGCAGCAGAAACATACCGTGTTCCTTGCAAGGCTT
>CAYGXB010000622.1:0-608 GCA_964353605.1 uncultured Bacteriovoracaceae bacterium | reverse complement strand
AAAAGTATCTCCTGCTTCCAGGCGATCTGTGCGGGGTATGCAATGTGCTGCCAGTCACAGCCGCCGCAGATGCTGAAGATTGGACAAACCGGGCGGACCCTTGCCGGTGAGTCGGTTATGATCTCATCGAGTTCGGCCTCGCAATAGGAGGCATGTTCCTTGATGGTATGCACCCTGACATACTCTCCAGGCAGCACCATGGGGACAAATACGACCTTGCCGTCATCTCTCCTCCCGACGCCCTTTCCTTTATATGCCAAAGTATCTATCTTGAGCGTGAATGTCCCGATTCCCATCGCACAATCCTGTATCAGGTATGAGAGAGATGTTGCAACAGGAATACCGTTTATATATAGGTGTCTGATGGAAGTTTTCATTGCATGGCTGGTTGATACTATTGGGAGGCTCGGATATCCGGGTATCGTATTCCTCATGGCCTTGGAGAGTTCGTTCTTTCCCGTTCCGAGTGAACTCGTCATCCCCCCCGCCGGGTACCTGATATTCCAGGGGGAGATGAACACTTGGCTAGTCCTCTTAGCCGGAACCATCGGCAGTCTCCTGGGCGCTGTGTTCAACTATGCGCTTGCCTATTATCTGGGAAGGCCATT
>CAYGXB010000621.1:0-1826 GCA_964353605.1 uncultured Bacteriovoracaceae bacterium | reverse complement strand
TTTCGTAAGGTAGTAGGCGATGTCGGAGGCGATCTCGCCGGTATAGAGCTGGACCGTGCCGCGGTAGGGCTCGCGCAGGCGCAGGTCCTTGGTCACGATGAGAAATCCGGACTTCCCGAGCGCCCCGGAGACATCGAGCTTCCCGTTTCGGGACGGCAGGTCAACCTCCGGGACCTTTACGTATCCACGCACCTCCCCGTTGCTCTCGGCCTCCACGAGGATCTTCTTGAGGGGGCCGTTGCCCTCGAACGTGAGTGCCACCCGCTGATCGGGTTCCAAAAGAGCCCCCAAGAGCAGCCCTCCGGTGAGCGCCCGTCCCAGGGCCGCAGAAGCGGTCGGGTAGGTGCCATGGCGGGTGCAGGCCTCATTGACGAGCGTGGTCGTGACGCACGCCAGCGCCCGCACATGGGGGTTTCTCGCCATAATTCGCACCAGGTAGTCGTTCATCGGTCTACCTCATCCCTGCCACGCATAGAGTACATAATGGCTTCCCCGGACAGTGATGTCAATATGGACCAGGAGCATTTTTCCGTACCCAGGTGGGGGGCGCTGCGCATGCCAAATCGGATTGCAAACGATAGCAGATGCCTGGTATAGAGGTGAGGATGAAGTCTTATCCAGAGGAGGAGGATATGGTCGAGAACAAACTCATGCAGATCTTAAAGCTGCCGCCGGTCGAACAGATCGGCATGGTTGTGTATGATGTCGACAAGACCAAAGAGTATTACGAGCAGACCTTCGGGATCAAACCATGGATCGTCAATGAATACGAACCGGTCTACACCATCGAGAAGTCCGGACCGGTCCATGCCACGCTCAAGATCGCCCTGGCCTACTCAGGCGGTATCCAGATCGAGCTCATCCAGGTGGTCAAAGGGAGGAGCTACTACAACGATACCCTTGAAAAGCGCGAGGGGCTCCACCACCTCGGCTTCATGGTGAACGACCTCGAAAAGCGCGTCGAGGCGTGCAAGGCCCACGGCATCGAGGTCATCCAGCGGGGACAGATCAAGCATAAGGGTTTCACCGTGGACTATGCCTACATGGATACCGTCGAGCTCGGCGGGGTCATCTTCGAGTTCATCCAGTGGCGGCTCGGTCCTGTACCCGTGTTGATGAACCGGCTCACCCACCGGATCTCAGCCTGGCTGGGCATATAAAGGCATGACACTAGATTCATCGGTCCTGAGGCATGAAGACAAGATGAGGAAGGGATGCCCTGCTTGAACTTTATGAGCAGGGCATCCCTTGACTGAACCGGGTGCTAGAAGGGGCTGGTCTTCTGGGTGGACATGGAGAGGGACTTCGCGAAATTGCCCACACCCATGGTGGTCTCCTCGGTCAAGAGCCAGCCGAGGGCGGGGTCTTTCTTGAAAACGCCCACCTGGTTCTTCCAGAAGTAGGACAGCACGAGGGTATTGTTCGCCCGATTCACTCCGATGGCATTGGGGAAGGTGTCGAAGATCTTGCCGCCGACCCAGATATTGAGGTTGATGCCGGGCAGGGTCTTGAAGACGGAGAGGATACACTTGCCGTTCGTGAGTCCGGTGAGATCCAGGGCCCATGAGCCCACCGAGGCGATCACCATATAGCACGTGTCGCCCGAGATCGTGGAGTCGGCAATGCCATAGAGCGCAAGCGGATCAATGATGTCCGCGATGTCCTCGCTGAGGAGTCCAACGATCCACTTGATGAAATCATCTTGGAAAAAGTCCACCTGGCTGAAGACAAAGGGATCGGGATCATTGGCGAGGATCTTCTGCTTGTTGAGGCAGTAGGCGCTGCCGCCGAGATTTAAGAATGGTAGCCAGAGACCAGAGGAGTTG
>CAYGXB010000620.1:0-1832 GCA_964353605.1 uncultured Bacteriovoracaceae bacterium | reverse complement strand
CTGCACCCTTACGGTCGTTTCGCCGCCACTGATGATGCAGGCGGGTCGTGAGATAGGATTATGTGAGGAGAGGACTTCTCTTGCGATCGCCACGTGGGCCAGGGCAATATCGGGGGTGTTCCCCTCGATCATTGAGGAGAGGATCGTGGTGTTGTAACCGAGGGACTTTGCCTGTTCCCTGGCTGCAGTGCAGGCAATGATATTGCTGCCGATAACGAGATTGGTCACCTTCTCGAAAATCTGATCCCCCTTTTTCGGGGTCTCGGGTATCACCCCCATGGCGCCTCGCAGGAGATGATCCATGATCGGCTGAGGGATTGCTCCGACAATCGCATACTTCTCAAGGACAGCGACAGCATCCTGGAAGGTTGATCGGTCGGGGACAAAGGGTCCGGAGGCGATAACGTCCATGTCGTCTCCGACAACATCCGAGAGCATGAGGTTGATGATTGTCGCAGGGTAGGCGTGGCGTGCAAGTCCTCCCCCTTTTGTCAGAGACAGGTGTTTCCTCACCGCGTTTAATTCATGGATGGTTGCACCACAGCGGAGCAACTCTCTGGTGACCACCTGTTTTTGTTCGAGGGTGACCTCAGGGGGGGGGAGCGGAAGCAATGCCGACCCTCCACCCGAGATGAGGGAGATGACAAGGTCGTTATCGTCGCATTGGCTCAGGAGGTGCACGATATCTCTAGCGCCTTTCAGGCCGGCATCATCGGGTACGGGATGTCCTCCCTCCTCTACTTTCACTTTTTGCAAAGGAGAAGAATACCCATATTTCACTACTATTATACCTGTATCTATCCTATCTCCCAAGAGCCTTTCCATTGCCCCTGCCATGGGAGCGGTGGCCTTTCCCGCTCCAACGATAACTATCCTCCTGAATGCTTGCAGGGCAAAGTGTTTGCCTTTCAGATAGAGGGTGTCCTTTTCCCGCGTCAGGGCGGAAATGATCGCGGCTTCAGGATCCACAGCAGCTATTGCTGCCTGGAAGACGGATGCGGCATTTGCCCTCATCTCCGCCACCGTCCTGCCCATAATACCTCCTTTGTGTTGTGATTCAATATCGCGTGGGTGAACAAAGCATTAGCATGGAAGCAGTGCATATTCCATGCAATTCATGCTCTTCGTAGGATTTGTGCCCTTTTTTGAATTAAAGAAAAAAATTATTTCACCGATAAAAAGAGGGAGGCAACATTGGGGGGGGGTTCTATGAACGTGAGCGGGTATCAGGCATACAAGAAGGCCCAGGTAGAGACAGCAGATCAGGGCACGCTTATCCTCATGTGCTATGAAGGGGCCCTCACCTTCCTCAAGAAGGCAAAACTGGCCAAGCTTCATAATGACACAGCCACCATGTGCACCTGCCTGAGCAAGGCGCAGAATGTGCTTTGGGAACTAGCAAACAGTCTGAACTTCGATGCGGGAGAGATCGCCTACAATCTCGAATCTCTCTATAATTACATGATCAGGCGCACTATGGATGCCGAGTACCATTGCAATATTGATGCGGTGGACGAGGTCGTCAAACACCTGGAAGATTTGAAGGAAGCATGGGAGAAGATCATTCACAAGCGATAATCGGATTTCTCAGAGAATGGAGAGCCATTTCGGAACAGGAAGTGGATGCCATCTCAAAGGGTAACCTTGTCGAACTCGAAGAGCTAATCAACCGCACCGTTCTGATCCAGGAATGTCTCGATCCCTTTCTGCAAGGGATCGACGCCAAGGTTTTGAGCAAAGAGGCTATCGGCTTGATGAAGGAGATCGACCGCATCCAGGTCGCGCTCGTGCAGGAGATGCAAAAAGTGACCTCCATCCTGGAAGAAAAGATA
>CAYGXB010000619.1:0-1835 GCA_964353605.1 uncultured Bacteriovoracaceae bacterium | reverse complement strand
AAATTCCACTGGAAGGAAAAAGCAATGCAGTGCGTGTAGCAAAAAAGGTAAACGTGCCTGTTGTTATGACCCAAGAAGAAGTAACCCGTATAATTACTATCAAATTTTATGGTGCCTGGCCTCGGCAATTAACAATTCACTACACCATTGGATGATTTGTCAATTGCCGAGGCCTGACACCTTTAATCCAATCGCTGGTCTACCTTCGGGACACCCAAGATCTGTTCCGGGCGCCCCGAAGAGCTCTTATTTCAGGTATCCCAGATAATCCTCCTGCACGATCAGCATGTAGTCCAGCAGCCGGCAAGCGGCGTGATATTGATGCACGCACGGATCGGCCAACAGTGCTTGCAGCGCCAGATCGCGCGAGCCCTTGATCACCGCCTCGGCGATCAGGTCATTGACCCCTACCTGGTTGGCTAGCAGCGCCCGAAAGTTCTTAGGATAGTTCTCAAAACGGATACCCTTGACCCCCTGCTTGTTCACGATGGCCGGCACTTCCACCGCCAGGAAATCGGGCAGCCCATCGATGTAGCCCTGATTGGGCAGGTTCACGGCCGCTTCCTCGTAACCGGAATCCGTGAGGATGCCTTCAAAGATCGGCACCACGCGCTCATGCAGCTTTATCTCGATCTCGGGGTCTTTCTTGAGCCATTCCTGATAGAAGTGGAAGAAATCCAGGACCGCGCGATGGTCGCCCGCATCTTGGGCCCAGGGCATATATTCGCCGATGTGACTATCGGTGGTGATCGGCAGATAGCCGTACTGTTCCAGGATGATCCTGAAAACGCCGCGTTCCGCCCATTTGCCGGCGTGCTCTCTGAGCGATGGTTCGCTCATGGGGGTTGACCCGGCCTCCATCCGCTTGAGCTCATCAATGACCTCCCGCAGGGATGCCATATTCTCAAAATAGGCCGGGGCTTTGGCCCGAATATCCGGATAGGCATCGAGGCCGGAGTCCTTATAGCTGGCTTCGACCAGGATGCTGAAATGATTCAGTCCACCGGCGCGCAGGCGTAGATTCTCGTACGGGGTATTCAGCAGGAGCGGCAACTGCTGTTCCAAGGATTCGATCTCATGGCACAGTCCGACGAATTTGAGATCTGGAAATTTGCGATGCACCGTGGTGCAGATCTTGGTCATAGGATTACTGAAGTTGATCACCGTCGCCTGCGGGCAAATGGCCCGGATATCCGCGCATATAGCCAGAATAGGCGGGATGACGCGTAAGGCATGGAACAGTCCGCCGGGTCCGCCGTTCTCGCCCATGATCTGGTGGAAACCAAAGTGCATGGGGATGTGCCAATCCTGATTCCAGAGCGCGAAGCGATTGCCTACCTCGATCGAGATGATACAGAAATCGGCACCTTGCAGGGCCTCTTTGCGATCGGAGGTGGCGGTAATGGTGTAGGGCAGAGCATGATCCTGGATAAATTTCTGACCGTTTTTGAAAACACCCTCCAGGGCCACGGGATTGATGTCATGCAAGACGATATGGCTGCCCGGCAAGACCGCGCTCTGGAAAATATCCCCCATGGTATCATAGCCGAACTGCGCGCTACCCGCTCCGATGAGTACGATTTTTACACCCATTTTGAACCTCCTCTTTTTGTTCTTATAGTTCATATTTCGCCGCTACACTCGCCATCGGCATAGGTACATCAACTTCATATGGACGGATTTACCATGGAATAATGAGACACACCTTGATTATTTTGCAAGGATATCAGGGACAGCATACTAGTTTTGATGTTTTCTCGGTCGGCCTCCTTTGAGAGGCGTCAATCTTTTCCCTAATTCATTTTCCAATCTGATGAGAAATGCTGCACTTCCCA
>CAYGXB010000618.1:0-1850 GCA_964353605.1 uncultured Bacteriovoracaceae bacterium | reverse complement strand
AAAGACGAAGACCGGCACAGAAATGGCTTTGATTCCCGGAGGCTGGTTTGATATGGGAAGCAAAGAAGGAGCATCCGACGAGTCACCCGTACACAGAGTATGGGTCGGTCCTTTTTGGATGGACAGGTACGAAGTAACACAAGAACAATTCAAGAAGTTTCAACTGCCGGACCCCTCACATTTCAAAAATCCAAAGCATCCCTGTGAACAGATAAACTGGACTGATGCGGCCCAATACTGCAACGAGCGTTCCCGTGCGGAGGGCTTTGAGCCTTGCTACGATGAGCAAACCTGGCAGTGCAACTTCAATGCAAACGGGTACAGACTTCCTACAGAGGCAGAGTGGGAGTATGCCTGTCGGGCAGGCACGGCCACAACGTATAGCTTTGGCAATGATGTACGGAAACTGAAAGGCCATGCCTGGTTCGCTGATAATTCATCGGGAAAGACCCATCCTGTCGGGGAGAAAAAACCCAATTTATGGGGGCTTTACGATATGTATGGAAATGTTTCAGAATGGTGTAACGATTTTTATTCTGACAGTTATTACAAAGAAAGTCCGGAGAAAGACCCAAAAGGGCCCGGTAATGGAAAGGAAAGAGCCCTGCGAGGCGGAGCATGGAACTCCCGCACCGATAGTTGCCGTTCATCTTATCGCGCAAGCGACCCTTCTATCAACGATACCTGCCTCGCAAGTGATGCCATAGGGTTTCGTTGCGTAAGAAATGCATCCAATAATGCATCCACCGAGCAGAATATGGAGAAGGAGAATCAGGCCCCAGGCAGATACATAACGGGATTCGTGTATGATGATATTTACCTCGAGCACAAAACGACGCAAGGCCACCCGGAAACACCGCAGAGATTGGTTGCCATAGTCGAAAGGTTGAAAGCAAAGGGATTGTACTCTCAACTGTACCAGCTTAACCCCTCACCGGTCCCCTTAAAATGGCTCCTTACGGTCCATACACCTGAATATATACAGCGGGCCCAAAGAAGCTGCGAACAGGGTACGGGTTACCTTGATTCGATGGACACGCCAATATCCTCGAAATCTTACGAAGCTGCGCTGGAGGCGGCGGGAGGTGTGCTGTCTGCAATCGATGCGGTGATGGCAGGAAAAGTCAAGAACGCCTTTTGCGCGGTCCGTCCACCGGGTCACCATGCGCTAAAGGACAAAGCGATGGGGTTCTGTATATTTAACAACGTTGCTGTCGGGACGCGTTATATTCAAAAGAGATATGACCTATCAAAGATACTAATCGTAGATTGGGATGTACACCATGGTAATGGAATCCAGGAAATGTTTTATGATGACCCTACGGTGCTCTACTTTAGTGTTCATCAGTATCCTTTCTATCCTGGCACCGGAAGTGAAGCAGAAAAGGGGAGCGGAAAAGGTTTGAATTACAATATCAATGTGCCTCTGCCGGCCGGTTCCGGAGACGGAGATTACCTGAGAGCGTTTGAGGAGAAACTCAAGCCAGCAGCCCTTGCCTTTTCGCCGGACTTTGTGCTTATCTGTGCCGGATTTGATGCCCATAAGGATGACCTGCTTGGCGGCATGGCTGTGACGGCACAAGGATTTGCGGAGCTGACGCAGATTGTCAAAGGGATAGCAGAAAAGTGCTGCGAGGGTCGTCTCGTTTCTGTTCTTGAAGGAGGTTATAATTTGGAAGGGCTGGCCACTTCGGTGGAAGCACACATTCGCGTTCTGATGAGATAGAAGGGACACAAGAGCAATGCTCTTTCACACCTGGCCGTTCGTATTATTCTTTCTGATTGTGTACCCAGGTTACCTTGCTCTGAAGGGAACGAGGTTCAGACTCGTCTTCCTTCTGGCTGCTTCC
>CAYGXB010000617.1:0-1850 GCA_964353605.1 uncultured Bacteriovoracaceae bacterium | reverse complement strand
GGAAAATGTGGTTGAGCAAGTACTCACCCGCGATAGGATGCGCATGGATATATGTTTATCCGTATCTAACAGGGGAACTGAATTACACTGTGACGGGTCTTGGCCATGGCATGAAGCGAAGAAAGTTATTTCCGGAAGGGCAGCAAGTCATCTCTATCCCTTTTGACTTGCTGCCCTCCATTCTGCAGGCGTTGAGGGATATGCCATGGGTGCTTCCTGCGTATGAAACGGACGGACCAGAATTTGTCAAAGGCCTGCTCGTTAAGTTGGGGATTGCCCCATCCCAGTGATTCAAAGTCATGTCCCTATCCTCTCGTAGGTAACGTCAAGCTCCTTTGTAGCTTTGAAATGTGGGAACAGACCCACATTGCCGTTTGAGGGACCTCTTGGTTCAAGGAGAAGGAAATGAATTTAGCAGAGAATCTGGAGAGGTCAGCCTATTATTTCCCCGATCGTCTTGCGATCCTCCAGGAAGATAGAAAGATCTCTTACCTGGATTTTAACAAGGAAGCCAACCGGGTAGCTACCGCCCTGATCGGTTTGGGGATTCAGAGAGGGGACTTGGTGGCTCTTTGCGCTCCCAATTCAATTGAGTGGCTCGTCTCCTACTTTGGGGTCCTTAAGGCCGGGGCAACGGCTGTGACGTTACCGATTACGTTCACAAAGAACGAACTCACCCGGTTATTGGACGACGCCCGGCCCAGGGTCCTTTTCACGGTCGATGGCAAACTGGAGGATCTGGGCGACCGGAAGGACCGGCCGTACCTGGATAAGATTGTTTGTCCCGGAGGAGACATCCCGTACGATCAACTGGTTGAAAAAGGATCTCATTCCTTCCGGGCGGTTGATAGGGATCGTAACGATACCGCCGCCGTCCTTTACACGGGGGGGACGACAGGGATTCCTAAGGGAGTGATGTTGACCCACGAAAACATAAAGTCGTCCGCTCACAATGTCTCCCACTTCGAGCGGTCCTACCAGGAGGACCGCGCTCTGTGTTTTCTCCCTGCCAATCATGTCTTTGCCCAGATCCACATTATGAATTCGATGGTCTATGCCGCAGGTTGCCTCGTGATCCAACCTTCCTTCGACATGGACAGGACGGTGGACGCTTTCACCCGATTTCAGGTGACGAAATTTTACGCGGTCCCGACGGTCTACTTCCGTTTTCTACAAATGGGGAATCCGAAGGAGAAGCTGGGGCCTGTCAATTACTGCTTCTCAGCCGCAGCCAGCATGCCGGCTGAGTTGGTGCGGGAGTGGAAATCAAGCACCGGCCTCAATATCCACGAGGCCTATGGGATGACCGAGACCGCCAGCATGGTGACTTACAACCACTACATTCGTCATGTGGTGGGTTCCATCGGGACTCCGGTCAATATCGTCGAGGTTCAGATCAGGGATGTACAGGGGAATGTCATGGGGCCGAAAGAGGAGGGAGAGATCTGCATCCGTGGTCCCAATGTGATGAAGGGATATCTGAATAACCCTGAGGAAACGAAAGCCGTATTCTGGGGGGACTGGTTGCGAAGCGGCGATATCGGGGTGTTTGATGAGGACGGCTACCTCTACATCATTGACCGCATTAAAGACATGATCATCACGGGTGGGGAAAATGTTTATCCGAGAGAGATTGAAGAAATTCTTTATAAGAGACCCGAGGTAGGAGAATGTTCGATTATCGGTCTTCCCGACAAAGAGTACGGCGAAAGAGTCACCGCCTGCGTGGTGCTTAAACAAGAAAATCAGTCCCTGGATCCCGTGGAGATGAAATCCTTCCTGAAGGGACACCTCGCTTCTTTTAAGGTGCCAAAAGAATTCATCGTCCTGGACGCGTTGCCCAAGAGCAG
>CAYGXB010000616.1:0-1852 GCA_964353605.1 uncultured Bacteriovoracaceae bacterium | reverse complement strand
TTGAGACCAGAGGCGGGTGCACGACATAAAAAGGGGGGGGGGTTGACAGCCAATCCTTATGATTGTAAGGAAGAAGAGCTCACGTGCTAGACACCGGGTGATTCAAGATTGGCTGTGGCGCTTATCTGGCTGTGATGGCGGTCGTCATCGGTGTGTTACTGAGATACGTGAGACAAAGGGGATCATTGACCCCTCATCACTATAGATAGCGAGTGAAGAGACTTATAAACTATGAAGACATTAGATGAGTTCAGAAAGATCGCGGGCGATATAAAAATCATCGACAAGGCGGTAGAAAGAGAGATGTATAGTCATGACATCGGTGATGTACCGCCGATCATGACCAAGACGTTTTTTAAGACTTTACCCGATTTCGTCGTCCAGCCCAAAAATGTAGATGAGATAAAAAAGGTCCTGGCGTTTGCCAACGATCTGAAAATCCCCGTGGTACCGAGAGGCGCCGCCTCGTGGGGCTTCGGTGGTGTCATTCCGACCAACGCGGGAATCGTTATCGACCTATCCCCCTTCCGAAAGATCGTAGCGATCGATACCGCCCAAAAGACCGTTACCGTAGAAGCGGGCGCCCGTTGGAGCGATATCGACATCATGGCCAAGAAAGAGGGCTTATGTCTGATGACATACCCCTCAAGCAAGTTTTCCACGGTGGCCGGCTGGATTTCGACCGGCGGATACGGCATCAACAGCTTCAAGTACGGCCACTTGTCGAAACAGATCGTGTCCATGACGGTCGTCACGGGCACCGGCGAGGTCAAGCAGCTATCCCCAGCGGACCGTGATTTCACCTACTTCGTCTCCACCGAGGGGGAGTTCGGCATCGTGGTTGAGGCAACCCTCAAGCTGCGGGATGTCCCCCAGGGTTCATACCCCCATCTCCTGTATTTTCCGAGCGACAAGGAGGCCTTTGCGTTCATCGGCCGATTCGTAAGAGATTTGACCGCTGAGCAGCTCAACCCCAATGTCATCCGGTTTTTGGATGAAAATCATCTGGGCGATACCAACGAGATCATGCGGGCCGGCATATTCAAGAAGAGCGCCGCCGTTCTGGTGGAGTTCGGCAGCGCCGAGGATGAAGAGCACTTCGTGAAATTCATGGCCCAAAACGGCGGCATTGAAGAAGCGCCCCGCTACGTGGCGAACTACCTCTGGAACGAGCGCCTGTTCGGCATGAAGACCAAACGCCTGGGGCCGACCATCCTGGCCAGTGAGATCATCATCCCGATTACGTCGGCCGCCGCCTTTATCGAAAAGGCCAAGAAGATGGGCGGCCATTTCGGGGTGGAGATCTGTATCGACTCCTACATCATCGATGCCCACAAGGCGCTCATCATGTCCACCTTCCTGTGCGATTTCAGGACCAAGAAATATTATATCAACATGCCCCTGGTTTCCATACTCACCAAGGCCGCGGTGGCGCTGGGTGCGGAACCCTACGGGCTTGGCCTCTGGAATGCCGCCTTTATCCATGCCCTGTACAGCCGCGCAAAACAGCGCGACCTGAAGGCCTATAAGGCCCAGGTGGATCCTAACAATATCCTGAACCCGGGCAAATTCTTCAGTCTCGGTTCAAAGGGGATCTCCGCCCTGATCTTCCATCCGGCCGTTTTCGGTCCTTCCATGCAGCTCATGGTGCTGATGGCGCCTGTGATCGGGAAAATCGCCACGACACTCCTGGGAAAGGATAAGAAGATTGACAGCTTGGATTTCGAGCTCAGCACCCATGCGTGCGCCAAATGCGGAAACTGCATGGCAGTATGTCCGGCCTATCTTGTCACCAAGAATGAAGCAATGACGGCCAAAGGGAAGATCGCCCTTGCTAAGAAACTCCTGACTG
>CAYGXB010000615.1:0-1853 GCA_964353605.1 uncultured Bacteriovoracaceae bacterium | reverse complement strand
TTGAGCTCAGCTTCCCACGTGGGATGAAACCGTACCTGATCACACTACAAAAGGACCTGGGTTCACCCTTCATTCCGAGACCACGCCTGGTTAGCGAAGCCGATGAACCGAAGAATGAAGGAGTAGGAACAGATAGCGCTTCCGAGGGCGATAAAAAAGGTTCCTCTGAAAAAGATGAACCTGATGCTAGCTCAGAAAAGAAGGATGAAGAAAAGGGGAAGAAAGAATCCAAACCGACCCAGATTGATCTGGAGGGTATCCAGGAAAGGATTGTCGCATTCCCGGTAAGCGAATCGATCTATGGGAGAGTGCTCGGTGTGGCGGATGGAAAAATTCTATACACCCGTTTTCCTATCGAAGGCGCACTAGGCCAGACCTTTCTAAAAACTGAACCCGAATCGGGCGGGACTCTGTATGTCTACAACGTAGAAGAACAAAAAGAAGAAAGTCTGTTCTATGGCATTACTGATTTCAAGCTTTCCGGCGATGCCAAAACGATGCTATATCGCTCGGGCAGCAGCTTGCGAGTCTTGAAGGCAGGCGAAAAACCTAACAATGAGGCAGTCGGGTACACTCGTAAAGGGGGATGGATCGATCTGCAAAGGGTGAAAGTTCAGGTTGATCCTGGAAGTGAATGGCGACAGATGTATCGGGAAGCATGGCGTTTGCAGCGCGATCAATTTTGGAGCGAAGACATGTCAGAGGTCGACTGGTTGTCGATACATGACCGATATCTCCCACTGGTCGATCGGGTGGGTAGCCGGGCTGAATTTTCCGACTTGATGTGGGAGATGCAGGGTGAGCTTGGCACCTCACACGCGTATGAGTTTGGCGGCGATTACAGGCCTGCGCCGAAATACTCGCAGGGATATTTAGGAGCAGATTTCATCTTCGATACCGACCAAAAAGCTTGGCGCATAGTGAAAATCTTGCGGGGAGATGTATGGGACTCGCAAGCGGATTCACCACTGCGTCAACCCGGGGCAAATATCCAAATTGGTGATTATCTCCTGGCAATCAACCAAAGAAGGTTAAGCGAGGAATTCTCACCCGCTCAAGCGCTGGTGAATCACGCCGCTGAAGAGGTCACACTTACCGTCAAGTCTGCGGAAAGCCGGGCTGATCAACTGGACGATGAGAAACCGGGGAAACCTGCTTCTCGCATCGTGATCGTCAAAACCCTGCACGATGACACGAACGCCCGTTACCGTGAATGGGTGGAAACAAATCGTTTGCTTGTCCACCAGGCAAGCACCGGGCGCTTGGGATATTTACATATTCCTGATATGGGGCCAATGGGATACGCAGAATTTCACCGCAGTTTCATGGCGGAGTCTAGCTGCGATGGGCTGATCGTCGATCTTCGCTATAATCGCGGTGGAGATGTATCTTCCTTGCTTTTAGAAAAGCTTGCTCGCAAACGCATAGGATATGACGTCTCTCGCTGGAACAAAAAGCCTTTTCCTTACCCTCCATATTCAATTGCAGGTCCGATGGTTGCACTTACGAATGAATATGCCGGCTCGGATGGGGATATTTTTTCACACGGATTTAAGATGTTAAAAATGGGATTGCTTATTGGGAAGCGTACATGGGGAGGGGTCGTTGGGATTTGGCCGAGACATACCCTGGTGGATGGCACACTCACGACGCAACCCGAGTTTTCATTTTGGTTTGCCGATGTTGGTTGGAATATCGAAAACTACGGCACCGATCCAGATATCGAGGTTGATATTGCTCCACAGGATTATGCTTGCGATGTAGATACCCAATTGCAGCGGGCTATCCAGGAGACGCTTAAACTGCTTGAAACAAATCCTCCGCAGGTCCCGGATTTCTCGAAGCGTCCCAGT
>CAYGXB010000614.1:0-1858 GCA_964353605.1 uncultured Bacteriovoracaceae bacterium | reverse complement strand
AAGGAATCTGCTGAACCGCCTCAAATTTAACAATCTCGGTCATACGCTTCTTCTCAACAGGCGGCAGGTTCACAAATCTGGCAAAGCTGTTCTGGCTGGGGACGCCAATGGCTATCTCATCCATACCCAGCTCGTGCTTGCTGACGAACTTGCGGAGAGTCAGCGCGATAAGCTCCTGTTTTTCCTGCTCCTTGATGCCGGCACCGCTGAGAACTTTGCCGTGAGGGATATTGTCGAATCCGATTACTTCAACTACGCCGCGCTCGGTGCTGAGGTGCAATGCCTTTAGTGAATCATTGCCCAAGTCCAGCGCCCATATTCTACCGGTTTTGGCCGCCATAGTTAAACCTCCCGTTTCATAATAGCGCCTAAATTATACACCTTCTTTTATTGAATCCATAAATTTCTGCCAGCAGGCCTTGTCTATGGTTTTTCGGACTTCAGGGTCGAGCCAGACCTCCTCAAGCCATTTTATTATCTGGTCAATAGTGAGCGGCTTAACCTCTATCGGTTTGGTCTCTTGCTCGACCGCTGTGACGGAATAGAATTTTTCGGCCTTTCCAGCCAATCTTTGGGGCATTGCCCTTAAAATGTCCGTTGTATCGAGCAACATTAAATTACTACTTCCTGCCGTTTTACCAGTAATTACATATTCAAAATAGTATGTATTTTCAAGATTTACAGATTGAAGACCGGTTTTGCTACTCTCCATAATGATGTAACCACAGGAGAAAGGTTTCGACCAACCGGCCTGCCACAGCCAGTCCTCGCAGAACAAAGAAAGGTCGTAAAAGTCAACATCATTATCGCCGTCTAAACTGAAGGCAGAATTGTTTTTTTGCCAATTGTCAGCAAAGATGGCATAGTCGAGGAAGTTTACGATCTCGTCCTCGTCTTTATGAAAATCGGCGGGGCTCCAGTAATATTCGTCCGCACCCATATCGACCCGGTCGTATTTGACGCGTGTCTCGCCATCAATGTCGGTCTCATTATCATAATTGCCAGTGGGGTCGCCGGTATTTTTACAGGACGAGTCCGCGGATATATGCAAATCATTCAGGTCGCCCGGGTTCTTAAAGTTAGGATTACCGCTAATGTTACCGGTTCCGGTGTATCCGCCGCCGATACAGCTATAAGTTACGTGCTGCAGTGACCCGCTGCCTTCTTTTTGCAAATTGCCGCTGCTGTTATACCAGACGATGCAATTAGTGACGACCGGCTCGGTGCCGGAATATGAATGAATTCCGTATGCGGAGTTGGTGCAGATTGTGTTATTTCTGATTAGAGGTTCGTCAATCTGGCCTTTAAGATAAATCCCGCAACCGCTTTGGCCGACGCCATTATTGTGAATCCAGTTATTCTTTATCGTTGTCCATAGTGTATCCTGAAGATATATACCATCGGTGCCGTTGAAGCGAATGATGCTGTTGGTAACAGTAGGTGAACAGCCGGAGTTACACCACAGTCCCTCGCCCCCATTGTTCTCCATTAAGCAGTGATTTATAATCGGGTCGGAAGCCAAGCACGAGATGCCGTAACGATTGTTTTTAACGCTACAGTTTTCCATCTCTATATCGGTATTGCCGGTAGCATATATAGCTGAGTCGGTGTGATTAGTAGCTGTGCAGCCAGTAAGGTCAACAACAGACAGACTATTAGCCCATACAGCACACCAGGTTGTGTTATTGCCGTCGAAGATAGAATTAGTCATCGCCGGTCGACTGCGCTCACACCATATCCCGTAACTCGAATTGTCTATAAAGAGGCAGTTGTGGACATCGGGGAAGGAAGACTCGGTGGCGGTGGAGTAAATGCCGCAGGCGCTATTATTTCTTAGCTTGCAGTTGACAATCCCGAG
>CAYGXB010000613.1:0-1873 GCA_964353605.1 uncultured Bacteriovoracaceae bacterium | reverse complement strand
ACGAATAATATATATGAAAGCCATTACGCCCGTCATAGCAATCATAGTCCTCCTTCTCATAACAGTCGCGATGTCCGGGGCTGCATGGACGTACATCTCAGGCTACTGGACGGTGACGACGGGGGAGCGGATAGACGTCGTGGACGCCTTCTGCGTCAAGACGAACCAGGCGAAGATACTCGTGAAGAACATGGGCACCGATGCCCTGAACACCGGCGAGTTGAATGTCATCAACAGGAGCTCCGGCGGCGACATGACCGGGGAAATCCAGTGGGCTGGCGAAGTCGGCGATTCCGGCCTCGTCCTCGAGCTGAAGTTCGACGAGGGCTCGGGGACCGTTGCCGCGGACACGTCCGGCAACTGGAACCACGGCATACTCGTGGACAATAACTTCTCGAATGCGGACGGCACAACCCCGCCGATATGGATCGACGGCAAGGTCGGCAAGGCCCTGGATTTCGACGGCACCGACGATCTGGTTTCCGTGGGGAACAATTACCCTCTTGATATGAATTTCACCGAGCTGACCATCTCTTTCTGGATGAATGCCGATGCTGTCACCACTTTTTCGGGTCTTGCCGGCAAAGGGAATGAATCCTACGGGACAACGTACAATGCCCCGGGCAGGGTGTATTTCTACATCTTCGGTGGAGCGAACAACGTCAGCGCGCCCGTGGCGGCGGGGGCTTGGCACCACATCGCCGGCACCTTGGAACGAGGGACAATGAGGCTGTACGTCGACGGGAATCTGGCTGCCACCAAATATCCGTCATCGTTCAATTATACCGGAAAGTCAGGATACTTCACTGCCGGATGGGCCAACTATATTTTTAACGGCAAAATAGACGAGGTCCGCCTGCACAGCAGGGCGCTGACAGGCACCGAGGTAAAGGCCCTTGCGGACAATGCCATAATCCTCGGCCCGGGCGAGGTGGGGACGATCACGCATACGTGCAACGGAAGATGCGACTACATGGTGCAACTCGGGGGATGTCGAAAACGGTGAGCGTGCAGTGCGAAACCTTAGTCCCGCAATTAATCCCGACGGAACCCTGATCGGAGCGCCATGGATGGCCATTTCTGCCAGGAAATGCAATTGGTAATGTCCTGGGATTGGTAACGCTCGCCGGACCATTGGCGGAAATCCACATCCAAAAGCATCGGTGCGATATCCGGTTCAAAAAAAACTGCCCGCTAGGATTTCCTCTTTTCCTCGATCGCAGCCTGGGCTGCCGCGAGCTTCGCTATCGGCACCCTGAACGGCGAGCAGCTCACGTATGTCAGGCCGGTCCTGTGGCAGAACTCCACCGACCTGGGGTCACCCCCCTGCTCGCCGCATATCCCTATCTTGAGGTGGGGCTTCGTCTTCCTGCCCCTTTCGACCGCCATCTGTATGAGCTGCCCTATTCCCTCCTGGTCTATGGTCTGGAACGGGTCGTCCGGGATGATCTTCTTTTCTAGGTAGCCGTTTATGAAGCTCCCTATGTCGTCCCTGCTGAAGCCGAAGCCCATCTGGGTCAGGTCGTTGGTCCCGAAGCTGAAGAACTCCGCCTCCGCGGCCATCCTGTCCGCCATAAGGCACGCCCTCGGTATCTCTATCATCGTCCCGACGATGTTCGGAAGGTCCTTGCAGCCCGTTTTCGCCGCGACCTCCCCGTGCACCCTGTCTATTATCTCCTTCTGGTGCCTTATCTCGGTCTCCGTGCTGGTCACGGGGATCATTATCTCAGGCTTCGGATGCTTCCCGTGCTGCAGGAGCTCGGCAGCTGCCTCGAAAATGGCGTGCGCCTGCATCTCGGTGATTTCCGGATATGTTATTCCCAGCCTGACCCCCCTGTGCCCCATCATCGGGTTCGACTCGGCGAGCGCCTCG
>CAYGXB010000612.1:0-1876 GCA_964353605.1 uncultured Bacteriovoracaceae bacterium | reverse complement strand
ACTCTTACATCAGATCATCGCAGCTGTGCGCTCCATGCGGGCTCTGGACCTCCGGAAGAAGCCCTGCATTTCAGAGACCCTCGACTGGGCAAGGTCGCTCATCGCGCTCCAGATAGATGACCTTACCCCCGAGGTCGTGGCCGATACCCTCAACGTGCTCCTCAAGTACCGCTCCGATACGGAACGTGTCATGGAGAAGCTCGCAACCATCATTCATTAGGGCATGCTCAATCTTATCCTGGATTTCGTATCCTGCCTGAGGGTTTGGGACTTACGCGTTTCCACCTCCGAGGTGCTCGACTGCATGCACCAGTTCAAGCTGGTTGACCCTTTCAACGAGGCCGAATTCAGGACCACGCTCCGGGCGAACCTGGTCAAGAGCAGGCGCGAGCAGGCCAAGTTCGACCGGCTTTATGACCTCTTTTTCCACGATCTCGCGCATACTGAAGAACATGGCCAGGGAGAGCTTCCAGAGCGCATGGACGAGATCTTGAGCGCTCTGAAGGCCACAGCCGCGGGGGAAGAGATCCAGGGCTCCATTCTCGATTTCCTGTCCGGCAATCCCCTTGGCTTTCTGGAAATCCTAAAGAGGATAGAGACCGAGGAAGCCCCGGCGGGAATGAGATTCAACCTTGGGCCGCTCGCCAGCCGTCTCGAGATCCTCGTAGGGCTCAACAACACGCGGGATCTGGTTCTACAGACCTTGAACGCCAAGGGGGTGAGGCTGGCCCTGGAAGGAAAGATCAATAACCGTCTCGAGCGTGCCTTCAGGCTGCTCATGCATGCGCCGCGTCCCGAGAATGACGGGATCAAGCGGACGTATGCACACGATCAGCACCACAAAAATCTCGGCGAGAGGTCTTTTGGAACACTGAGCGAAAGCGAGATCCGCGAGATGCGCGAGGTGATCGGTTTCCTCGTCCGGAAGCTCAAGGACATCGTGAGCAGGCGCTATGCCGTCATGAAAAAAGGCACCCTGGATGTGAAGAAAACCCTCCGGCTCTCCCAGCGGTATCATGGGGTGCCCTTCGAGATACGGTATCATCATCGGCCGAAGCGCAAGGCACGGATCGTGACCTTGTGCGATGTATCCAGTTCGGTCTGGTCCGCCGCCCGCTTCATGCTCAATGTCCTCTATTCCCTCCAGGAGTGTTTTGCCGGGGTGAGGAGCTTCATCTTTGTCGCGGCGCTGGCGGATGTCACGCAGGTTTTCAAAGACAATGAGGTGAACCAGGCCATAGAAAAGGTTCTGAAGGAGGCGGATATCAAGTACCAGGTCCCGACCGATTATGGGAAGACCTTCCGCCATTTTAGGGCAGAATACATGGATACCCTTGACAAGAAGACCACCCTCATCATCATTGGGGATGCCCGATCGAATTATATGAACCCGGAGGAATGGATCCTTTCGGAGATGAGGGACCGGTGCCGCAGGGTGATCTGGTTGATCCCGGAGCCGCATGCTGTGTGGTATACGGGGGACAGCGAGTTAAGAACCTATGAGCCGTATTGTCATGAGGTACGGGCATGCCGGAATCTCAATGAACTCATGGAATTTGTCACAGAGCTCATATTATAAATGGGGGGCGGGCCATGGATGATCACCCTGTATATCTGAAGGAAAGATTCACCCTTTTCGCCCAGAAATACATAGCCGTAAGGGACCTGAACACGCATGCATTCCCGTTTGATATCTGGGAGAAGATGGCTGTAGAAGGCCTCTTGGATCTCGGGGTCAAGGAGCGGCCTGCCGATCATTATCTCTCTCTGGCGATGGCCGGTGAGGCATTGGTCGAGGCAGGCGGCAACCTCGGTCTCGCCCTCTCCTGGCTCATGCAGCAGATCGTCTCAAGATTTTTCATCATGGGCTTTGGGA
>CAYGXB010000611.1:0-1880 GCA_964353605.1 uncultured Bacteriovoracaceae bacterium | reverse complement strand
AAGGAGATATCCTTGCTCGCGATGGAAACGTCATAGCCATCGGCCCCGACGGGCAAAGATGGGATCAGGAACAGGATCGCTAAAAGTACGGCAAGCTGGATGGATGAGGAAAAAAAGGAAAAGGGAGGGGCCCGCATGACCGCCTCACCACGTCCCATGTTCCGCCGGCCCGGCCTACCTGACCGAGTCGATGTCCAGGTCCTTTCCACCTGTGAATGCCCCTTGCGTGGCCCTGCCGACGATGTCCTTGGACTTGACGCCGGTCACGACGAGCATGACCCTGATGGTGCCCTCGAGGTCCGGGTCCACCGCGGCGCCCCAGATGATCCTGGCGTTCGGCGGGATCTTCTTCTGGATGAGCTCCGCGACCTTCTCGGCCTCCTGGATGGTCATGTCCGGACCACCGGTGACCTTGATGAGGGCACCGGACGCCGTCGAGACGTCGTACTCGAGCAGTGGGCAGGATAGGACCTCCTTGACGGCCAGATCGACGCGCTCGCCGGGTTCGCTGGACGACCCGATGCCTATCATCGAGACGCCTCCGGCCTCCATGATGGTCCTTAGGTCGTTGTAGTCGAGGTTCACGAGGCCTGGTTTCGTTATGAGCTCGATGAGCGACTTGATCGCGTTCATCAGCAGCTCGTCCAGGATCATGAACGCCTTGTTCAAGGGCAGCTTCGGGGACAGCTGGAGCAGCTTGTCGTTGGAGATCGCAACGACCGTGTCTGACACGGCCGCGAGCCTCTCGAGCCCCGCGTTGGCCAGGTTCATCCTGTTCATGCCCTCGCCTTTGAACGGCTTAGTTGCGAAGCATATGGTCAGCGCGCCCGACTGCTTAGCGAGGTGCGCGACGTAGGGCGCCGAGCCCGTGCCGGTCCCGCCTCCGAGGCCGCATGCCACGAAGACGATGTGGGCCTTGGCGAGGATCTTCTTCAGCTCCTCGTCCTCTTCCCTCGCGGACTCCTCGCCGACGCTCGGGTCGCCGCCGGCGCCAAGGCCGCGGGTCCTCCGCTTGCCGATGAGGATCTTCCTGTGGGCATGGACGGCAACAAGATGCCGCGCATCGGTGTTGATGGCGATCATCTCGGCACCCTTCACTCCCTCCTCCATCAGCCTGGAAACGGTGTTCGAACCTCCGCCGCCGCATCCGATGACCTTGACGCTGAGGTTGAGCCCCTCAACGATCTCGGCCAGCTCAGCATCGTCGGGTGAGACCTCGACATGGCGGTCCTCGTGCGGGGCAATCGGTGGTCTGTCTCTATCCAGTGCCTTGTCAAACATCTCCTTCATGGGCATTGCTCATCCCCTTGACTATTGACTAACTCGTTTTCTCGGTATGCAATTAGGTATTTATTAAACTATCCTTTTATAGTTTACGCTAAGATTATTAACCCCTAAACGAAAAGATAAAGTAACTTTTGGCTTAATTTTTTTTACAGTTTTGCTAAAGAAAATAATCCATGTTACGCACCGTTCATGGAATCCGAACGATAGCGCAACGCTCAAATACGGCGCGTGCCAGAAAGAACCCTCGCGGGCCGCGGGTGGTGGTGAGGTGTTGTGAGGGGCCCGGCGGGACCAGTCCTCGGGATGGTGACAGGAACAGGATGAGGTGCGTGGGACAATGCGGTGCCAATGTGCGCGTTCATCGACGGAAAATGGCCTTTACGGTCCGTTCGCCATAAGGGGAACGATTTCGAAAGGCTTTTATATAGTACATAAGTAAGGGAAGTGGGGGACCATGAGGATCTTCGGGAATGTAATCCTGGACTATGATTCGTTCAAGGCATTGTCCTCCCACGTCAGGATTGACATCCTGAAGTTCTTGGATTCCAAGCAGATGACGGTCACGGACCTGGCGCGGGTCCTCAAGATAAGTA
>CAYGXB010000610.1:0-1886 GCA_964353605.1 uncultured Bacteriovoracaceae bacterium | reverse complement strand
TCGGCGCCAGCGCTCTCAGGATTGCTGGTGGTACGACTTACGCTGGCAGCAACTGCAACATCGCAGGTCAGTATGAAGCATACAGAAACTATGAAAATAGGGCCTACAACAACGTGTTCTATTCCAACCACCACGGAGGGATTTTTACGGGCTCGGCAACGGGAGCGGAAGTGCAGTTCTATAACAATACCATCAAAAACAGCATATTTTTGAATAACGACCTGCAATTGGAGCCGGGAACTGAATGGAAGCCGTCATGGTGGATAAATTATCTTGCCGGCAAACCAATCCAATTCAAGCCGGGAAGGCTCGACGGCTTCGCCTTCGAGAACAACGATGTCGTCACGCCTGCGGGCAACGAATCCTGGGCCATCGTGGCGGGAGGCACGAGCGCCCTGGTCAATCCGCCCACGGGATCGGGCAGCGTCTCCTGGTGGCAGGGCAACTACCCGTCTTCTTTCATCAACAACTCGGCATCGAATCCCAACTTTGTCGACCAGAACGGCCATGACTTCAGGCTCCAGCCTGGGAGCCCGATGATCAACGCCGGGGCGTTTCTGACGAAGACTGCCGGAGCAGGAAGCGGGGCGGCCATGCAGGTCGCCGATGCGAAATATTTCTATGACGGCTACGGCATAGCAGGCGAGCAGGGCGACATGATACAGCTTCAGGGCGGCGGGACGGCCAGGATCACCGGAATAAGTTATGCGACAAATACACTGACCCTGGACAGGTCCCTGAGCTGGAGCAACGGCCAGGGCATCAGCCTGGCCTATTCGGGCAGCGCCCCCGACATCGGCGCTTATGAATACGGATAAAGCCTTTTTATCCGGGAAAAGCCGATCATTACCGCCGGATTTTTATTAAGGGCCGCAAATATATAATATGCGTTCGGCGAGAGATTTCCTTAGGACCTCATGGGCGGTGCGGGCGGCGTTCGCCATCCTGTTCGTCGGCGTCCACGTGCTCGACCCCTGGTCATTCATCCCTCAGTTCCCGGGCTGGCGCGCGACCGGGTTCCCGCTCGTGTTCTTCCAGTACCAAGACGGCGCCGGGTACGTCATCTTCAACCTGCTATTCCTCATTGCCGACCTGGCGTTCTGGTACATCGCCGCCAGGGCGATAGTCTTTGCCTTCAGGCAGCTCACGAAGTACGGCTTTCCCAGGCAGCGCTAGCGGACCTGGGCGGTGCCGTTCCTGCAGAAGCACAGCGGGGCAGTCAGCCAGGGTTGCGGGTTCAGGAGGCAGTCATCCCCTCCGATCATCCTCGCATTCAGCTCGTGTTCGGTGGCATTCAAAGCGCCGGGTTCCTGTCCGACGACCCTGCAGATCCCCTGCGAGTTCCCGGCGTCCCTGCAGCGCTGCGTGCAGCCGGGCTCGTTCAGGATGGGGAAGTAGAGGAAGACTACGATTATCAGGAGAAGGACAGCCAAGGCAGCCACCAGGCCCGTCATCATTGTTATGTGTTTGCTACCCGGATTAAAAAAGGGCGGCTGAAGGCGGCCTGGCACATGGGATCCATTCCGCGCTCTCAATCGACCAGAAATCCGCGGATTTACCGAAAGCTTTAAATATATAGATGTTATAAATATATAACATAAAGTTAGAAAAAAATAATAAAATATTATGTATGGTTAACATGCGCGGCAATGGCGTGAAGAAAAAGAACAGGACGCGGCTGGTAAAGATAGGTGCATGGACCCTTGCAGCCTTTGTCATAATGCTGTGGATGATCATACTGTCCATCGAGATGAGGTCGGGGCCGGTCTCCCCGGCATTCTTCGTGACGATCGTCCCGCTATTCTTCATCATAGCGCTTCTGGTGATCGTTGTCAGGAGGCACGATAAGGCCGCCAGAAGCGGCATGCCGCTGACCGATGAGAGGA
>CAYGXB010000609.1:0-1890 GCA_964353605.1 uncultured Bacteriovoracaceae bacterium | reverse complement strand
AATGGTACTATGCTTCAATAACTATATCGGGAGAGAGTTTTGCAATTGGCTCATAGGAATAGAAAAACAACCCGAACCCCTTTCCCCCCTGCGAGGCTTCCCTGATGATACAGGGGAAAGGAGGCAATGGCATAACGAAGCGCACCTGGAGTTCTATCTTTCTCCTGGGCTTTTTAGCGCAGGGAATCCTGAGGCTCGATCCGGAAGGTCTTTCTTGGAAGCGACGGTATCACGCCCGCGAGAGGATATTGCATAATCAGATTGGGGTAATCATCAAAACAATAAGGAACGGCCCTGCCAAACAAGCCTATCTGCTGGCCGAGCCGGAGGCCCAGCGAGCAGCGCTACCGGCTGCTGTTTGGCCCTCCCTGAAGATTCAGGGGGCTGCGGGGTATGATCTTTTTTTGATTGCAACGTGGTATCAGTCGCGTGCGAAGCGACCAAACCAAGTCAGAAAATCCAGCCAGCTCCCCTGAATCTTAATCTTGCCGGATGCAAAGGCCGCGACGGGACTGATTTGCTGAGCGGACATCTTGCGGAAGGTGAGGGCATCAGCCGTGAGGACCGCCACGGGATTAGGTGTGCCTGGCAAAGGTTCTCCTTCCACGACCTCGGCGATGCCCTTGCGGACTGTCACGATGTAACGCTTCTTCTCCTCCGGGAACACGAAATACACCGTCTCATGGACATCCATGGCCTTTTCCGGGATCAGGCGGGTGGTCATGATGGCGAAAATGGTTTCCAGGGGTATCTTGGCCACCATGGTTTCGTCGAGCTTGGCTGGGGCAGGTTTCTGAAGCCCATGCCTGAGCTCATACGCCGACTCCAGGAGATACCCGCGCCCGTTCAGATTATACAGGGTGGCGGCCAGTTTTTCGTAGCTCACGGCCAGTTTCTCATCCAATGCCTTGTGCATATTCCCCGTCGCCATACCGCTATCGGCCAGCTTAGCTAGCAAGTGGATGGCCCAGCGCATGTCATTCTGCTGCAGGGCCGCATCTGCCAGCGCCATGACCTTATCCGAGCCGCCCATGAGATCGATCTCCCGCTTGGCAGCCTCCTGCACTCGCATCGGGTAGAGCCTGTCCGGCCTCCCGTCGAACCACCCGAGATTGCTCGTATAGATACCCTTGGCCGACCAATCGACCTGTCCGTAGAATTCCGTGGTATATTGCAACCCTGCCAAATGCGGCGGCAAGGTGATATGCTCGGCGATAGTGTCGAGGTCATCGCCTCTATTCGCCCCCCGGATGACCTCATCCCGCACCCACTGGATGGCATCTCGATAATTGGTGAGTATCGTTGCGATCTCCTGCTCCCCAGTAACAGGCACGGTGTGGCAGGGCACCAGATGTTCGGGCTTGAGTCTGCGCATAGTATCGATGCTCTTGATCCACTGATCCACAGGCCGGGGGCTCGTGCCGCGGATCGTGTACAGGTTCGGGAAGGTCCAGTAGAAGTTGTCGGCGGCGATCAGAGTTCGGTCCTGCGGTATCCAGACGATCAACTGGTCATGGGTTTCGCCGTGCGCCTCGATCATTTCGATGGTAACTCCCCCGATGCTCAGGGTTTTCGTCCCGGAAAAGGTGTGTGTCGGCAGACGGATGCCGGCCCCCTCCTGGGAGGCCCGGATGTCAGCCCGGCGGCCGATGCCGTTGCATGGCAGATCTTCCAGCGAGGCATGGTCGCCGAACTGGCGCCTTCCTCGGATGGTCTCAATCGGCAGAAATACCTGGTACTGCTTGTAAAAGTGCTCGAAGAAGGCCTCGGTGGCCCAGATCTGAGGGTTGGTTTCCATCCATACAGAGGTGCCGCCGATATGGTCGACATGGCTGTGGGTGTAGATGATCGCCGTGACTGGTCCGCCCGGAGCACTGGCCAGCAAATCCA
>CAYGXB010000608.1:0-1891 GCA_964353605.1 uncultured Bacteriovoracaceae bacterium | reverse complement strand
CGATTGTCCCCCCATAAGTGTCATTTCGGTAGATAGGGCCTTTTGCGGTGGTTTTCATGTTCAGCCACTCACAATCGGTAGACTACCGAACAACTTGATTGCATTTATCTAGACTTGCACGCCAGAAAGGCAATTCCAGTCAAACCGCTATGCATAGTCCTGGATGACAGCTCGAGAAGGTATTAGTAGTGTGAGTATTAAATAGCATAAAAAACCAATTTAGTACGAGAGAATTATGAGGATAGGAATTTTTTCCTGGGAGAGCTTATATTCAATTAAGGTTGGTGGGGTTGCTCCATGCATCACGGAGCTTTCAGAGGGCCTGGCTAGAAAAGGTCATGAGGTGCACATCCTTACCCGCCGTGGCGAGTTCGATGCGTTTGATAAGATCAATGGCGTTCATTACCAGAGGGTAGATTTCGATGACTCAGGTGATATAGTTGCCCAGATGGATAAGATGAGCAACGCCATGTACGATCTATTTGGAGAAGTTCAGAAGATCTTCGGCAGGTTCGATATTGTCCATTGCCACGATTGGCATCCTATTCCGGCCTTAAATCGAATTAAGAAAGATTACGGCCTCCCCTATATTCTGACCATGCACAGCACGGAGTGGGGCAGGAACGGGAACCACTTCGGACATGGCATATCCAAGGAGATATCCCACCGAGAATGGCTGGGAGCATATGAATCTTCAAAGATCATAGTCACAACTAGGCGTATGATGGACGAACTCATGTGGATTTATTCCATTCCCAAGAGCAAAATCAGCATCATACCGAACGGCATCGTCGTTGGGAAGATGAGGAGAAGCCTGGACGCAGGAAGGGTGAAGGAAAAGTACGGCATCCATCCACTGGCACCAATGGTGCTATTCTGCGGCAGGATGAGCATTCAGAAGGGGCCCGATCTTCTGATCGAGGCCATACCCAAGATATTGAAGAACCGACCCGATATGAAGTTCTTATTCATAGGCCAGGGAGATATGAAGTCTCAGTGTGAGCAGCGGGTCAGAGAGCTGAACGTCGGATATGCCTGCAGGTTCTTGGGCTATACCTCTACCTCGACAAAAGAGGGGTTAATGAATGCTTGTGACCTCATCTGCATTCCCAGCAGGAATGAACCCTTCGGCGTTGTAGTATTGGAGGCCTGGGAGGTTTGTAAACCCGTGGTTGCCACCGAAGCAGTCAGCATAATTAGGAATTTCGAAGATGGACTGCTTGCATACATCCAGCCTGAGTCTATAGCATGGTGCATCAATAGCCTGATTAAGCACCCAGAAGAGATGAGCAAGCTAGCCATGGCTGGACGCACCAGATTAGAGACCGAATTCGACTGGGACAAGATCGCCTGGAAGACCCAAAAGGCATATGCAAACGCCTATAATAGACGGATGTCGGAGCCAAGCAGCAAAAGCAAAGGCTCGGCAGTTGGGCAGCCACTATCCGCGACAATTGGTCTAGTTTAGAGGAAGCTAGAGAGCTGACTGAGGTTTGCATGGTTGGAAGATATCATATTAAGTGAAAGGCCCGTTAATGAAACGAGTAGAGTGAAGAGAAGACCGATTACTGGTTTCGGGGGAGGAGACAATGTCTATCGATGTTACTTCCAGTCGACAGAGGGAAAACGGGTAAATAGCAGCAAATGGGATAGAGAGGCGACAGAAATGAGAACGGGCTACAAGACTTATTACATAACTAAGGGACCGATTCGAGGATCTTGCAAGCACCGGCATCGGAATATCTACTGGGCATATCATTGTTTAAGAAGTGATTTTCGTGCCGCTCAAAAGGAGGGTATCCTTTCAGATAGACGTGTTTATGCC
Source organism: uncultured Bacteriovoracaceae bacterium (assembly GCA_964353605.1). Lineage (GTDB taxonomy): Bacteria > Desulfobacterota > Desulfomonilia > UBA1062 > UBA1062 > CAYGXB01. The sequence goes on along the minus strand of CAYGXB010000608.1, from coordinate 66 downwards.
GTTGAGAATGCACATGAAAGAGAGTTATATGAGCACGAAATAAACGAGTTGGATCATTTGAGAAGA
>CAYGXB010000607.1:0-1901 GCA_964353605.1 uncultured Bacteriovoracaceae bacterium | reverse complement strand
ATCCGGACCGATAACGATATCCTCCAGTGGCCCAATCAACTCCTCCAGTATTGGCATTTGACGACCGCAGGGACAGGGTTGCTCTGATAGCACCGCCATGTCGCCGGTGCGGAAGCGGATCAGCGGTTGCTCGAAATTAAGCAGGCCAGTGGCCACGATTTCGCCTGGTTGGCCCGGTTTGACCGGTTGGCCGTTTTCATCCGTGATTTCTATGATGCCAACATCGGGGCTGATATGCAGGCGGTGGTGTTCACACTCCGATGCCAGGCAACAGGCCTCTACCCCACTGTATGCATCGTAAACCGGACACCGATAGGCTTTTTCTATCGTCGCCCGCATCTCCGGGGTAAGCTTCTCACTGCTGGTCAATACTGCTTTTGGCTGGATAACCTCTAATCCCTGCTCGTTGATCATGCGTGCCAAAAAGAAGTGACTGGAGGCATACCCCACCAGGTAGTCGGGCCTGTAGCGGTTTAAGGCCTCGACATAATATGGTGCATTCTTCGGGGAGATATGGAATGCAGACATATAAAGCTGGCGTTCGGCCAGGTTATAGCGCCAAAACGGCGGTTCAGATTCTGCTTTGGGAACCACGAGTCGTCCCCCTATCATCGCCCGGCTCATTTTATTGTCTAACCCGGCCCAATGCCGTACACGCGCCTCATAAGCTGCTGACCAGCGGCGATGCATATCGCTTGTAAATAAAATAGCTATGGGAGTGCCTGTCGTCCCACTGGTGTGATAGGGGTGCAGCTTGCGCAGAGAGACATTGTCTGTAATAAAAGCATCTGGGGCTGATCGAATTTTTTCTTTTTCCAACAAGGGTAGCTCAGCTAAGTGCTCTAGTTCGAAATTCACAAAACCCTGTTTGAATGTAGATTGGAATGCCTGCCGGTAGTACGGCACATGTTCTGCAGCGTAGTCAAGCAATTTTTGCAACTGCTGAGTCTGGTAAACTCGCCACTCCTCCGGTGTAAAACCTTCGCGATCTTTAAAGGCTACAACGTGCTTCTTGAAACCTCCACCCCACCGACGATTCCGCCAGATATACCCATAAACGCTTACACCAGTGTTTTGCAGCCAAACAGGCGAACGCATGTACAGGCGGTCGAAGAAACCAGGCATTCCCTAAACGCTCCCGATCTCCTTGACATAATTTGCAGAGTTCATTTCTACATTCTCCCGCATCAACGCCCACCCACAGCTCTCGTAGAGGCGCCGTGCCGCTGTGTTGTCTCGCTCGACCCCTAAGCTCAACACTATTGCACCATGTTGGCATGCGGCCTTTTCGAAAGCGCTCACCAAAGATTTCCCCAAATGCTTTCCCCTGGCTTGCTGGCTAACCGCAATACTATCCAGAGTGGCTCTCATGAATGGCGCTTCCCCAGTCGTTGATGGAATGATATTGGAATTTCCACGCCTGCGCATAAAACCTGACAGGTGACTACGCCATCCTTCATACATATCAGCTTGCAATAACAACCAAGGACGGCGCAAAAATCCCCATAAAATCTCTAATAATGCATAACGAAAGATCCTGCGGGAAGAACCGCCGACCCCGCCCGTGACAAAACCGACCGCTTGTTCATCAATCATTGCCACAAATGCCAATTCGGGATAATAGGTCAGAAACCAGAGATACATCTTTCGCAAGAATGGCTTCCCGAGATTGGTAGAGCGTGAGTTCGGGAAGCCTTCCTGGTGAATTCTGACCACGTGGTTAATATCAGCATTGCACATTGGTCGAATAACATAATTGATTGCTTTCGATGGCATCGGCTATCCTAATCTATGAAAACCAATATTTTACGGGAGCATTTGTTCAAGTTGCTCCGCCCTTTCCAGAGCGACTTCCCATTTTGACAGTTGATAATACTGGATTGCTAACCGAATATCCCCTA
>CAYGXB010000606.1:0-1902 GCA_964353605.1 uncultured Bacteriovoracaceae bacterium | reverse complement strand
GAAAAACGAAGTTCGAAGAGGCGATGTTATGAAATCCGGCAGCAGATTGGAAAAGGTTCTGGCGGCGGGGAAGTTTGCGGTGACGGCTGAATTGGGCCCGCCGCAGAATGCAGACCCCGAAGCGATAAAGAAAAAAGCGCAGTACTGCCTCGGAAACGTCGAGGGCGCCAACATCACCGACAACCAGACCGCGATAGTGAGAATGTCGAGCATTGCCGCCGCGGCGATTGCTATATCGTGCGGAGTCGAGCCGGTTGTGCAAATGGTCTGCCGGGACAGGAACAGAATCGCGATGCAAAGCGACATCCTCGGTGCCGCGGCCCTGGGAGTCAAGAATCTGCTCTGCCTCTCCGGCGACCACCAGAAATTCGGCAACCACCCCCAGGCGGCCAACGTCTTCGATATAGACTCGGTGCAGTTGATTGCGATGGTCAAGAAGATGAGGGACGATAAGCAATTCCTTTCGGGCGACCCGATAAAGGAGTGCGAGCCGAGGCTGTTCATAGGCGCCGTCGAGAACCCGTTTGCCGACCCGTTCGAGTACAGGGTCCTGCGGTTGGCCAAGAAGATCGAGGCCGGGGCCGATTTCATCCAGACCCAGTGCGTATTCGACGTGGAGAAATTCGCAAAGTGGATGGATATGGTCGTGGCTGAAGGCCTGCACGAGAGAGCGTATATCATGGCGGGCCTGACGCCCGTCCGCTCCCACAAGGCCCTTGAGTATATGAAGACGGAAGTGGCCGGGATGAGCATCCCGGACGAGCTTATCAAGCGGATGCAGGCTGTGAAGGATAAGGAAAAAAAGCAAGAAGAGGGCATCAAAATCTGCCTGGAGATGATTGAGCAGGTCAGGAAGATCAAGGGAGTCGCCGGCATCCATCTTATGCCGATAGGCTGGGAGAGCATAACGCCGGTCATCCTGGAGCGAGCCGGCTTGCTGCCGAGACCGCAAGTGTAAATCGGAACGGGTCGGATGTCGGATTTCGTGAAGCGTGAAGTGTATATCGAGGGTCGGAGCAGAGGGGCGAAATTGGGTTTGTTTGGGTTTGTTTTTTCTGACCGGGCGGGGCTGTTTATCAGTGTAAGTCTTTGTGGGGCAGGAGGTTGCGATAGTTTTAGGGTTTTGGAAATTGGGTTTGTTTTGCATAATTGACTGCTGGTAGCAAAGGCACAAAGGCACAAAGGATAGAAGAGCACAAGGGACAAAGGGCAGGAGCACAGGCGGCAAGATGGGCGGGATAGGAGGTTTGGGTAGAAGACAGAAGCCAGGAGACAGGAGACAAGAGGGGATCGGGGCATCAGGGGATCAGGCTGGAGGGGGTTAGGAGAACAGGGGGTCTCCAGATTTATTATTGATGATTGATTATTTACTATTGATCCGGGCACGGTCGGGGTTCCTGGATGGGTGGTTCTATTGTTTTTCTCTGCCATTTTGTGTTTTCCGGCTTTTTACTGATACGATTCTATTATGTTAGTTGGATGAGTATTATACTATACCTGAAGTTGGATGTCAAGTGAATTCTTTGTAGAGCAAAGGGGCAGAGGGGCAAAGGCACTGAGGGGGGCGAATCCGGCTTCGCTGGGGGCTACGCCGCGACAAAGGGGGATGCAGGCGCAGAAACTCGAAATCCTAAGCACGAAATCCGAAATCCACCAAGGGATCCCTGGCGGGACAAATTCAAAATGCGAATGTTCGAATGACCAAAACGAGGTTGTTTGGCGGGCGAAGGGGCGATATAATCGACAAGAGCTCTTTGAGACTGGAATATGACAGAAACAGAGAAATTAAAGGGCAGACGCAGAAAATGCACCGGGCACCTTGATTATCACAAGGAGAGAGTTGTATCATGAAAAAAGTCGCAATGCTGGCAACCTTCATTGTAGCAAATGGATCACAGGCAA
>CAYGXB010000605.1:0-1907 GCA_964353605.1 uncultured Bacteriovoracaceae bacterium | reverse complement strand
GTCCGAGGCCTTGAACCTCCATATCTCACTGCCGCTGGAGGCGTCGACGCAGTAGAAGAAGTGGTTGTGGGAGCCGAAGTAGGCCCTCCCCCCCTCTATTAGGATGCCGCAGGTCACGCTCCCCCCCGGGCCGATCCTCCATATCCTGTCCCATGTCTTTGTCCTGACCACCTCGAAATCCTGCATCTCCACGGCGAAGTCCCCGAAGGAGAAGCCGCCCTCGTCGTCCATGAGTCTGATTAGGCAGAGGAGGAAATTAAAATAAGGAAGCCTCGGGCGAGATTTTCACCGGCCGGCGGTCATCTCCGTAGCCAGACTTGAACTCGCGACCTCAGCGTGTCTGGGAATTTCATATCTTTTTGCTGAAGCTTTTTATGAAAAAGCTTCTTACCAACGCTGCGCTCTACCGACTGAGCTACCGAGGCTCAATACAATATTCAGCGAGTCACAATTATAAATCCATGCCCGACATAATATTTCTAGAAATGGGCCCGTGGCTCAGTTTGGTTAGAGCACCACGCTGATAAGGCCCGCCTGCAGACGGTTACATGGCGGGGCTTTCGGGTACGTGGGGGTCGTGAGTTCAATGGGCCCCTTGCGTCTTGGCGGATGCTGCGATGCGCAAGGAGCCCGGGCACATCTCACCGGGCCCATTCCCCCATTCCTGGTCACTGAAAAAAATAAAGAGATTTAAATAGAGAAATGAAAATTTATTCCGGATATCGCATGACTGATGAAAAGGACAAGCTGATAATTGAGGCGCTGAGGAAGAACGCCAGGCTCTCGACGAAGCAGATCGCGAAGAAGACGAACATCCCCATAACGACGGTCTTCAACAGGATCAAGAGCCTCGAGTCCAGGGGGATCGTCAAGGGCTACACCTGCATCCTGGACAGGAAGAAGCTCGGGAGGGGCGTCTCAGCGCACATCCTGCTCAACATCAACTTCGACAAGCTGTCGAAGAAGATGATGAACGAGGAGGACCTCGCCGACAAGCTGCTCAGGATACCGGGCATAGAGAGCGTGGACACGCTCAGCGGCGAGGGGGACATGATAGCCAGGGTTTCCGTGGAGGACATCGACGGGCTGAACGAGCTTCTGACCAAGCGCTTCAGGGGCTTCGAGGAGATCGTGAACGTCAAGACGTTCATCATACTCAAGAGCTTCAGCCAGGGCAGGCTGTTCTGACTCCCGCAGCCCGGCGGGGGGCGCCAAGCTTTATATTTATTCGTGCATCCAATTATTCTAAGCAGGCCCCTGTCGTCTAGTAGGCTTCTTGGGCAGCCCGTGAGGGTGCCATCCCAAGAGGCTTGGGCAATCCGGTCAGTTTCCGGGACCTTGCGCCCTGAGCGCTGGTCCCTCGGAGAACCGACAGGATATCGGACTCTCGGGAGCTTTGGAAGAATTATAAGTTTTTCCAGGGCCTTGGAGACATCCGATGACCCGGGTTCAAATCCCGGCGGGGGCATCATACTTTATTGCAAGGTCGCATAGTATCGATTTTGATAAAAATGTGCGATTCCCGGTTGGGGCATAGCACATATTCCCGGGGGAATATCACATGAAAATTGGGATAATTTCTCGATGGAAAACAGACAGTTCATACCATGAATTTATTTCCTCAATAACATCAGAAATACACTATCGGAATGAACTTGACTTTCGTTTTTCCTATCAGGCGCTCTCCCCAGAAATCCTTGGTAACAACAACGGCTTGGTCCGGCTTGTATGATTCGATGAAACTGTGCAGGCTTCTCGTGACCTTCCCGCTTCTCATGCTTTCGAACTTAACTTCAATCGGCACGATTCTATCACCATGGGAAAGGATGATGTCGACCTCTGCCTTCGCAGTCGTCCTCCAGAAATTCATGAACCTACCCTCTGAATAAGAAGCTACTTCATTCAGG